>JAKSBJ010000304.1 GCA_022361195.1 Flavobacteriales bacterium | reverse complement strand
GGGATTAATGTTACTCCATTTGTAGTTGGTTTGGGAATTGATTTGGAATATTTGAACGATCTCAGCTGTATTGGTCGACTTTATGAAGCTTCTACTATGGAATCGTTTCGAAAAGTAATGCAATCCGTTATTTCAGATGCCGTAATGCAAACATCTGCTCAGTTTGACCTCAAGGATATTTACTCAAAACCAACTGAAACAAATACTACGCTCTTTTTATACGAGGCAGGAACAAAGAACTTGAAATATACTTTCACGCATACGATGAACTATCAGGGAAATCCAGATACCATTACGGTTATTGACCCTAAGTTAAAATATGACCTGGTAGTAAACACACTTCCAAGAGTAGAAAAAAAGGGAATTACAATTAAACGAGGAATGCACAACCATATTCCCGTTGACTGCCCTCAGGGTATGCTACAGGTACGAATTCAAGGACCAAGCAAACAGCAAGTGGTTAAGGTTAGAGTCACTCAAAAAGGTAGCCCAGTTACTTTAAATGTTCAGGAAATTGGAATTGATCAACGCTATCTGGTTGGTGAATACGATATTGAAATTTTAACCTTACCAAGAATCTATAAGAAGAATGTTAAAATCAGTCAAAGTTCTAATAGCTATATTGATATTCCGGGATCTGGACTATTTAAATACACAGCTTATAAACCTATAGTGGGCCAAATCTTTGTAAAAAATAACTCGGGAGTTTATGAGTGGGTTTGTGATTTAGATCCTTCTAAGCTCAAAGGCACCTTTTATCTCCAACCGGGAGATTATAAAGTAGTTTATCGATTAAAATCTGCCGTATCAACTGATTATACCACGGTAAAAAAATTCATCATCCAATCGGGTGAAAATACATTTATAAATCTTTAACCATGATAAATCCTTCAACAAAAAGCATGAAAGAATTTGTAATTAAAGACCAAAAAGACACACGTTCAGGATTTGGAGCTGGACTTTTAGAATTAGGAAAAACACACCCTAATGTTGTTGGGCTTTGTGCCGACCTTACCGGATCGTTAAAAATGAATGCTTTTCAGGATGAATTTCCAGATCGCTTTTTTCAAGTGGGAATTGCTGAGGCAAATATGATTGGCATTGCTGCCGGTTTAACGATTGGAAATAAGATTCCATTCACCGGAACATTTGCGAATTTTTCTACCGGAAGGGTTTATGATCAGATTCGTCAATCTGTAGCTTATTCTAATAAAAATGTAAAAATCTGTGCTTCGCACTGTGGGTTAACCTTAGGAGAAGATGGTGCAACGCATCAAATTTTAGAAGACATTGGATTGATGAAAATGTTGCCGAATATGACCGTTATTTCACCTTGTGATTATAATGAGACCAAAGCGGCTACAATTGCCATTGCTGATCATGACGGACCAGTTTATTTGCGATTTGGACGACCAAAAGTTCCAAATTTCACAGATCCTGATAAAAAGTTTGTCATTGGAAAAGCTGATGTTTTAACAGAAGGAACAGATGTAACTATCATTGCTACAGGGCATTTGGTTTGGAAAGCAATCGAAGCTGGACAGATTTTAGAAGAAAAAGGAATCAGTGCGGAAATAATAAATATGCATACGATTAAACCTTTGGACGAAGAAGCAGTCTTACAATCAGTAAACAAAACGGGATGCGTTGTTACAGCTGAAGAACACATGCGAAATGGAGGTCTAGGAGATTCAATTGCTCAACTATTAGGGCAAAAACGACCTACTCCAATTGAAATGGTTGCCGTAGATGATGTTTTTGGTGAAAGTGGAAAAGGAGAAGAATTATTAACCAAATACAACATCAACACACCAAATATTGTTGAAGCTGTAGAAAAAGTGATCCCGAGGAAAAATTAATGAATGCTTCAATCCTCGGAAGAGAATATAGATCAAAAAACTGAAACTATTTTACCAGATGCCGACGCAAAGCTTCTGGAAAAGTATCGAGATAATCCCCAACTGGGATTTCAACTGATTGTTAAAAAATATCAGGAACGGATTTATTGGCAAATCCGGCGGTTAACTAAAAACCACCAGGATACAGAGGACGTGATGCAAAACGTCTTTATAAAAGCGTGGAAAGGCTTGGAAAAATTCCGGGCCGAATCAGCTTTGTATACCTGGTTGTATCGTATCGCTTTTAACGAAACTCACACTTTTTTAAGTCGAGAATCTAAGAGAAGTACTACAGATCTTGATCCTCCTCTGTTTGAAAATTCCATCTCTATTGAAGGAAAAGAATATTCGGCCAGTGAAATTGAAGCTTTACTGAATAAAGCTTTAGAAACCCTTCCGGAGAAACAACGATTGGTATTCCAACTTAAATACTTTGATGATTTAAAGTTCAAAGAAGTGTCTGAGTTAACCGGAACATCTGTGGGAGCTTTAAAAACCTCTTATCATTTGGCCGTGAAAAAAATTGAAGAATTTCTTAAAACCACTTAAACTTTCTGTTGTAATTTCAGTCATAGAATTAAATGGAAGAAAAAAAGGACATATTGAATCAATTGAAAAAGTCAGCAAAGCCTGAGCTGAACGCTGATTTCTTTGATCAATTCCCATCAAAGATGATGTCCTTGATTTCTGATGATTCAGAGGCAAACAAAGAAGATCTTGAATTAAAAAAGACCAATAAACCTGAGGTTCCAACTGGTTTCTTTGATCAATTTTCAGATAAACTGATGCAAAAAATTCAGGAAGAAGAGACTGAAAAAGAAGTCTCCTCTCCTATTCTTGACCAGTTGATTTTAAGTGCCAAGCCAGCTGTACCAAAAGATTATTTTGAAAACTTCCAGCCCCAAACAACTGAGAAAGAATCAACGCCTAAAAAAGGAAGAATTATCCAACTTCGTTATTTAGCTGCCGTAGCCTCTGTAGCTGCAGTTATTGCTCTTTTCTTTTATCTCTTACCAGGAGATGAAACAAACGATGAAACGCAATATTCTTCGGCCGAAACCCAAGAAGAAATCAGCGAAGAAACTTATGATATCTATCTTGCTTATATGGACGAGGAAGATATTGTTGAATATATTATAGAAAACGACATTGAGTTAGAAGGAGAATCAGATGAGTTGGATGAAGAAGAGCTATTTGACAGCTGGGGAAATGATTTTGAAGAATTCTACCTTGAAATGTAATGAGAAATGAAAACAGATTATTTAAATAGATTGTCTATGAAAGCACTTTTTTCACTTTTGTTCGTGTTATTCATCACTCCAGTGGTTTATTCTCAACCTGATAATGGAGGAAAGAAAAATAAAAAGGAAAAACGTGAGTGGATTAAGTCTCAAAAGGTAACTTATATCTCCAATGAATTGGTTTTAACTTCTGAAGAAGCCGAAGTCTTTTGGCCTATTTACAATGAATATGAGCAAAAAGCAGAAGTACTTCGCAATCGTAAAAGAAAAACCTTGAGAGCTTTAAAAAAGGTTGATGAGATGTCAAACGATGAAGCTTATCAAAAAATGGAAGATCTCCTCGTTTTAGAGATTGAAATGGCTAATCTGAGATCAGAATATTTAAGTAAATTTGCTGACGTTTTGGACAAAAAAAGAGCAACAAAAGTTTACATTGCTGAAGAAAAGTTCAAACGAGAGTTGATTAAGAAAATGTATAATAAAGGTCCTGAAAATGACGGACAAAACCCACCACCACCTCCGAGAGACTAAGTTTAAAGAGCTTCTTGCTCAAACGAATGACGGCCCCTTTTTGATTGATGTTGAAAAAGCCGAAGGAATCTACATTTGGGATAAAGACGGAAAACGTTATACCGATATGATTTCGGGAGTTGGAGTCAATAATATAGGACATTCTCACCCAAAGGTTATTAATGCCATTAAGGAACAGCTAAACCGTCACATGCATGTCATGGTATATGGAGAGTTTATTCAGGATTCTCAGTTAACTGCAGCCGAGAGACTTTCTAAGCATCTTCCAGAACAGCTCAATTGTACCTATTTTGTAAATTCAGGTACAGAGGCCAATGAGGGAGCTTTAAAACTAGCGAAACGATTTACAGGCAGAACTGAGGTTATCGCCTGCAAAGCTTCTTATCATGGAAGTACCCACGGTTCTTTAAGTGCTACAGGAAACGAAACTAAAAAGAATAGCTTTAGACCCCTTTTACCAGATATACATTTTGTTCAGTTCAATGTAGAAGCTGAACTTTCAAAAATCACAAAAAAAACGGCTGCTTTTATACTAGAGCCCATTCAGGGCGATGCTGGAGTTAGAATTCCTTCAAAAGATTATTTAAAAGCTGTGAGAAAGCGTTGTTCGGAAACCGGAACCTTACTCATCTTTGACGAAGTTCAAACTGGAATTGGCCGTTGTGGTTCTATGTTTGCTTTTGAACACTTTGATGTTGTTCCTGACATCTTAACCCTCGGTAAAGCTTTAGGAGGCGGAATGCCAGTAGGAGCTTTTGTTTCTTCTAAAGAAATTATGCATTCATTGACCTCCAATCCAATGTTGGGGCATATTACCACCTTTGGAGGACATCCTGTAATTTGCGCAGCTGTTGATGCTTGTCTGGAAGTATTAGAAACGGAGGATTGGATTCATAAATGTGAAGAAAAAGGAGCTCTCTTAGAACAGCTTTTAGCTGGTCATTCTTCTGTAAAGGAAATCCGACGAAAAGGGCTACTCTTCGCCATAGAATTGGAGTCTGCCGAAAAAGTACAGCAAGTCGTCGAAAAATGCCTTGAAAAAGGGGTTATTAGCTTTTGGTTTTTGTCCAATCCGGAGAGTTTTAGACTAGCCCCTCCACTATCCATTTCGCTAGAAGAAATAAGGGATACAGCTATTCTGATTAAAAGTACTTTAGGTAAAAACACCTAACTTATTAAGTATTTGACTGGTTATAAAAAAAGGTTGTACTTTCGTCCCAGTTACATACTAATTCATTAACCTATAAGTACGAGAGTAATGCCAGTAGATTCTGGACAAGATATTATCACAGCCTGTTTACTTGAAGAAGGTATTATTCAAAACACCATCAAGGACAAATCATATGTCCGGGTTTCTGATGTTAAGAAGGTGAAAGACCTCAATCAAAAGCTATCCGACAATCAACCATACTGTGTGCTCATTAGAACAGGAAAAACCTCTTCGGTAACACAAGAAGCCAGAAGATTGGTGGCAAGCAAAGAATTTGTTAAAACTACCATCGCCAAAGCTATTGTAGTAGAAGGAGCCTGGAGTAGAATTATAGCCAACCTTTATCTGCGTGTCAATAAACCTAACATGACCACTAAAATCTTTGAAAAACCAGAAGATGCTATAGACTGGCTGCGGATAGAGTACAAAAACTTCAAGCTGTAAAACCTAATTATTCAAAAAGTAGTTGCCTTTAGCATCAATACTCACTTTCCCTTGAATTTTTTCCTTATTAAACTTCTCTTCTACTTCAAACAAGTTCTTCCAAAAATTGACATGCTCAGGGAATTCGGTTGAAGCTACTTTCATCTTTTCTTCAGAGTATTCAAAAGGAAAAATATGAATAGGTACTTTTGATTGACCATTATTTCTTCCCAGAACAGCCAAAATATAAACCTCTTTAATTGGCTCATCTTCAATTGGAATACAACCTATGGTAGCACAACCTCCGTGCATATAAATCGCTCCTCCTTTTCGGGAATGTGGACTTTTTATTTTATCGGATTTATTAGGATAAGAAACTCCCAGAGATAAATGAAAGTTACTATATGGATTAAAATGATTTATTGAGTAAAAACCTTCTGGAATCTGTAAATCCCCTTCTTGTCTCTTTGGCCCCAATTCACCACTAGTCCAGCAAAAAGGAATTGTCTTATACAAACTCCACTTTTCATCTGTTTTTCCTTTGACATATACTTTCACCAACTGTTCATATTTATAGGCTTTAATTAAAAGCTGAAAATTTGTTGATTCCAAGCCTTTTTTAGATAGCTCTTGCGAGATTAAGTCCTTTTTACTTTGATAAGCTGCCCTTACCCTAGAATATTGTAATTGTTCATCCAGGAAAGAAGCTTTAACACCAAGCCCAGAAAAGAGAAAAATCAATACTAATAAACTACATCCAAATCTTTTACTCATCACACTTTAGTTTTATCTCTTAATGTGCTGAAAGCAAAATAGTAACACTTCTACTTCTGAAATATTGTTAAAATGATGACTTAATTATTCTTAAATCACAAACACAACTATCCGAATCCAATAATTTAGAATACTCAATTATTGCGTGTATGACCAGAATTACTCTTTTCTCATTTTTACTGATCTTTTCCACTAATAATAGCAAAGCTTGCTCTATCGCTTATTATATAGATGAAGTTAGCGGTAATATTTTTGCAGGAAACAATGAGGATTATTGGTACGATGTCAAAGAATACATGCAATTTAATCCTGCAAAAGATAATAAGCTTGCACACTTATGGTATGGTTGGGATAAATTTGCACAGGGAGGAATTAACGCTAAAGGTTTGTTTTTTGACGCTGCTGTAACACCCGAACAAAAAATTCCAGAAAGTTATCAAAATCCCAATGGGAGAAATGTTGGAGCTGATTTACTATCCGTTTGTGATAATGTAGATGAAGCTATAGCCTATTTAGAACAAGAGAAAATTGCCGTTTCAAATGGACATTTATTTTTGGGAGATGCTAATGGAAACGCTGTTGTTATAGAATGGATAAAAGGCGAAAAAAAACTAATCACACTTCAAAACAATCGTCTCATTGCAACCAACTACCTCTTATCTGATACCACCGTAGGGTATTATCCCTGCATTCGCTATCAGTCTATAGAAAAGAAAATAAATGAACTGGATAAACGAAAACAAACCGTTGATTTAAGAACCTTTGTAAACGTAATGGCCGTTGCAGTTCAAATCCCTCAAACCAATGAAGAAGGTAAAAAAGGAGGAACCCTCTATTCCACTTTTGTCAACTTAAAAACACTTGAATTAGTGATTGCTCCAAGAATGAATAATAATAAAGTCATGAAATTTGATTTAAACACTGAGTTTGCCAAATCAAAACGGCAAAAAATCAAACTATACAAGTAATTTCAAGCTACATTTTCGTCTATTACTTTCTCTCATTACGGTAGAAAACCTGTCATTACAAATACCTAGTTCAACACTAAAAATCAGGTATTTACACCTAAAACCTAATCAATACTTCTTTCTAGATTTGTAAGGAACATTAACCCAAACATGAAGTATTTCCTGAATCGTTCAACGAATCTCATCTGGATTTACACCCCGGGGTTCATATTATCTGACGACAATGTGAACCCTGGGGTATTATTTTAATACAATCATTTTCAACAACAACCTCACTTTTATCCAGAGTTAATATCACCCTCCTATAAGTTCCTAACAAATACAACGGTTCCAATACAAATACTCCAGTTCTGGACCGAAAGAATTATGGAGCTTATTGCAACTTCAAAAACCCTGGTCGAAATTCTCGAGAAAAGAGCACAATATGCTCCTGACCAACTAGCCTACACCTTTATTGAAGATGGAGAAAAGAGTAAAGAACAACTAACCCATGCACAACTCTATCGACGCGCTAAAATAGTTGCCAGCGAACTACAACATCATAATTTGCAAGGTGAACGAGCAATTTTACTTTATCGACCTGGTTTGGAATACGTTATTGGATATTTTGGATGTTTAATGGCCGGTGTTATTGCAGTTCCGGTACATACCCCCATTACAAAAAAGGCCAATGCTCAATTAACTGGAATCATCACTGATTGTGAGGCTACAACCATCCTAACCACCGAAAAGGTGGCTCAAACCTTTTGGGAAAAGCTAGAAGATGAATTAGAAAATCATACCCTTCAAAAAATTTGTACGGATTCATTAAATGATCAAAGAGTTGATGAATACCGCTTATATCACCCACACCCAGAACATATTGCCTTTTTACAATATACTTCAGGATCTACTTCTGCACCAAAAGGAGTAATGGTTAGCCATTCAAACCTCATGCATAATTTAAACAGCATTCGAGAAAAATTTGGACATACTAAAGATAGTGTTGCCGTTATCTGGCTACCTCCTTACCATGACATGGGACTAATTGGTGGAATTTTACAGCCCTTATACGTTGGTTTCCCCGTTATTCTAATGTCTCCATTTCATATGATTCAAAAGCCTATTCGTTGGTTAAAAGCAGTTACTGAATATAAAGCAACCACCAGTGGAGGTCCCGACTTTTCATTTGACCTATGTGTCCGAAAAATCAAAGAAGAAGATTGTAAAAATCTGGACTTATCGTCCTGGAACGTAGCTTTTAGTGGTGGAGAAATGGTAAGAAAAGAGACTTTAGATACTTTTTCAGAAAGGTTTACTCCTTACGGTTTTAGAAAATCAGCCTTTTTATCAGCCTACGGAATGGCAGAGTCAACCTTGATTGTATCTGCAAATGAGCTGAATCAGCCCCCTAACTATCTTAATATTAGCAAAAGTGAGCTAGCTAAAGGAAATATAGACACTCAAATGGACCCTATTGATATAAAACCTCTTGTCAGTTCGGGAACCATTGTCAATGGAGCAGAAATTCAAATTGTTGATCCAGAAACGCTAATGACTTGTGAAGAGAATACAATAGGTGAAATATGGCTTCACAGTCCAAGTGTTACTAAAGGATATATCCACAATGAAGAAGCGACCTCAAAAGGCTTTGAAGCAAGGATTAATGGACAGCCCGATAAACACTATTTACGGTCGGGTGATTTAGGATTCATTCATAAAGGAGAACTCTTTATAACCGGCCGCTTAAAGGACATGATTATCATAAGAGGAGAAAACTATTACCCACAGGACATTGAATGGACCGTAGAGAAAAGCCATTCCCTATTGGCCAAAGGAGGTGGAGCTGTTTTTTCAATTGAAGATGAGCAGGAAGAAAAACTAGTGATACTCCATGAACTGGTAAGAGGTTTTAAAGAAGAAGAATTTGATGAAATATTTATGGCCATCCGAACCGCAGTAGCCCGTGAATTTGGTCTAAGAGCAGCAGCTACAGTTTTAATATCTCCCTACTCCGTGCTAAAAACCTCTTCAGGTAAAATCAGACGACAGGCCTGTAAACAAGCATTTTTTAATAATACCCTCAAGATCATTGAGCAAAAAGGGGAAATAATTGAATTGGCATAAAAAACTATAAACTCCCAATAAACCTGATAACTATGAGTGAAGTAAGTACCGAAACCGCCGAACTTTTAATAGAGAAAACATCCATAGGAGAAACCATTAACGTCCATCAGTCCATTAATAGTGATGACGATCGTAAAATCAACACCCAAAGTGATTATTTATTCAAAGCTCAGCGCTGGCACGCCCTCTGGGTTTCAAACCTCATTCCGCTAGCTGGATTCATTGCAGGAGTGGTATTAGCTTTTTACTGGGGTGTGGGATGGCTTGAAGTAGGAATGTTATTTGTCATGTATTTTTTAACCATTATGGGAGTTGAAGTAGGATTTCACCGTTTTTTCTCCCACAAGAGTTTTGAGGCATCAAAAACCTTGACCGTTATACTGGGAGCATTAGGAAGTATGGTAGCTCAAGGACCTGTTATTTATTGGTGCGCCAATCACAGACGTCATCACAAGCATGCCGATAAAAAAGGGGATCCTCATTCTCCTCATGCCGAGGGAAATCAGCGCTACGGTGGTCTTAAAGGCTTGTGGTATGCACATGTTGTATGGCAAATGCATTCAAAAACACCCAATAGTGCCTATTTCACAAAAGATTTACTAAAAATTCCTTTGGTAAGATGGATTAATAAAACCTACTTTTTGTGGTTAATCTTGGGAGTTCTTCTTCCTGCCGCTGTTGGATTTCTGATTACCTGGGATTATAAAGGAGCTGTTATTGGATTTATTTGGGGAGGATTGGGACGTTTGTTCTTAGTGAATCATTTCACTTATACCGTAACATCTGTTTGTCATGTTGTAGGAAAGCAACCTTTCAAAACAACTGAACACAGTCGAAATAACTGGTTTCTTTCTATTCCAACATTTGGTCAGGCCTGGCATAATAATCATCACGCTTTCCCCTACTCCGCAGTAGTTAATTTTAAATGGTGGCAGATTGATTTGGGAGGAATGATGATACGGATATTTAAAGGCCTTGGGATGGCCAGTAACCTCAAAATCCCGCCACAGGAAATGATTTACAGAAAACAACAATAAACGATAAAACAAAATCTATGAGTGATCAAGTAAGTACTTTAAAAACACAGGCAGAAATTCAGGAATGGCTGTCTGATTATATAATGGAAGCATTGGATTTACCCAAGGAAGATATTGATGTAGAAGCTTCTTTTGAAACTTTTGGAATTGATTCTATCACCATGGTTGAGATCTCTTATCAAGTTGGAGAATGGCTCAACATTGAAATAGATCCAAAATCACTTTACAACTACCCTTCCATTGCTGCGGTTTCAGCTTACCTCGAAGGTTTAACCATTAAAGAGCATGGATAATTCGGAAGTTGAATTAAAAGGAGCATCTCAGGATGCCATTCAATATCATTACGATAAAGGAAATAATTTCTATAAACTCTGGCTGGATGAAAACATGGTGTATTCATCGGCCTTATGGGAAGAGGAAGATACTTTAGAGTCAGCCCAAATTCGTAAGCTAGATTATCATATTCAAAACGCCCATGCTCAAAACGCCAAACACATGTTAGATATAGGTTGTGGTTGGGGAAGCCTTTTGGAGCGTTTAACCTCCCATTATAATGCCGAATCAGGAGTTGGATTAACCCTAAGTCAAGAACAAGTAAACTGGGTTGATAATTTACAAATTCCGGGAATCGATACCCGTTTGGAAAATTGGCAAGATCACCAAGCTGAAAAAAAGTATGATGCCATTATTTCAATTGGAGCTTTTGAGCACTTTGCCAAACAAGACCTTTCGGAGGCAGACCGAATTGAAGGTTATCGAGACTTTTTTAGAAAATGTCATGAATGGCTCAATGACGGATGCTATTTGTCATTGCAAACCATTGGCTGTGGAAATATGACCCGTGACCAATTCAGTGAGTTTTTCGCCACTGAAATTTTTCCTGAGTCCGATTTACCACGACTTTCTGAAATTTGTGCAGCAAGTGAACATTTATTTGAAATTACATCCGTCAGGAATGATCGTTTACATTACGCCAAAACCTTAAAACAATGGTTAAAACGCTTACGTTCGCACAAAGCCATGGTTATCGACACTTATGGATTAGAACTATATAAGCGATACGAAAAGTACTTTCAATTGGCTATTTTATCGTTCGAGCATTTTGGAACGATGGATTTATACAGAATTGGATTTAGACGAAACAAAGAACCTAAAGTTCTTTAGAGCTTACTCCTCAAATTTTTTAAAGACTAAAATCGCATTATGCCCTCCAAAGCCAAAAGCATTGTTGAGGGCATATTTTATGTCCTTTTTTACCGCTTCACGGGCAATATTCAAACTTGCGGAAATAGCCGGATCAGGGTTTTCGAGATTAATAGTTGGAGGAATGAGACTTTCATTCATAGATTGAATTACAGAGATAGCCTCTACCGCTCCAGCCGCCCCCAATAAATGCCCTGTCATAGATTTGGTAGCCGAAATCACTAAATCGGCATCTTCTCCAAATACATTTGAAATTGCCTTTATTTCACTCACATCACCAACAGGTGTTGAAGTAGCATGAGCATTTATATAATCAATTTGTTCCGGCTGCAAGTCAGCATCCTCCAAGGCTAATTTTATTGCCTGTGTAGAACTAATTCCATCCGGATCTGGAGCGACCATATGGTGCGCATCCGAGGTAATTCCAGAACCAACAATTTCTGCATAAATCTTTGCTCCTCTCGCCTTAGCATGCTCATACTCCTCCAAAATCAAGGCCCCTGCCCCTTCTGACATCATAAAACCATCTCGGTCCACATCAAAAGGACGCGAAGCTTTTTCTGGAGCATCATTCCTAACAGACATGGCGTGCAGAGAATTAAATCCACCAATACAAGCCTCAGACAACGGAGCTTCAGATCCCCCCGTAATAATCATTTTAGCCTTTCCCCATCGAATGTTATCAAATGAATTAGCCAAAGCAATATTAGAAGTTGCACAAGCAGCACATGGAGTATAATTGATTCCTTTAAAACCAAACTTAATCGCTATTAAACCTGTGGGAATGTTATGGATTGTCTTTGGAACAAAGAAGGGGCTAAAACGAGGATTATAACCGTCTAAAGTATAACGTGACACCTCTTTCCCAAAGGTGATTAGGCCTCCTTGCCCTGTTCCCCAAATTACCCCACATTCATATGGAGAAATATTTTGCAAATCAATTCCACTATCCACAATAGCCATTTCGGCTGCAATAAGACCGTATTGGGCAAATTTATCTGTCTTCTGAATCTCCATACGATTCAGATAATCCTTTACCTCAAAGTTTTTGAGTTCACCTGCAAAAGTAGTTCTGGAACGGGAGGAGTCAAAACAACTGATTGGAGCTGCTCCACTTTTTCCTGTAAGGGAGTTTTTCCAAAATTCATCCACCGAATTACCAATAGGAGTTAAAGCTCCCATTCCGGTAACGACGACACGTTTAGCTTTCATTAAGTTTTGGGTTATAATTCAATTACGAATGTAATAGATAGCCCTCAGAGTATCAATTAAGTCTACTGTTTTTTTACTTTGAAAACGAAATTCATTTCACACCGAATTCTCTTCCTCAAAAAAAGCCTTAGTTTTTGATCATTTTATGATACCCCAACAACTCATCCTGAGCATTATATCCAAAGACAAAATAAACGCCAGAAGGAAGGTCTTCAACCAGCAATTGATTAATTCCTCTTTTGAGTATCACCCCTTGCGCATCATACAAAACTAACTGAATGTTCTCCTCCGCATTAACGATGATAAAATTCTCAAATGGATTGGGATAAAACAGCGGTAAAGACTCATGGTTATTCGATATAGACAACGAATTTATTGAAACACAGTCAGACATTGTTTCTCCACAAACATCATCCTTAAGAACAACAGCATAGCTACAATTTTCTGTTGGTGTAAAACTTTGTTCATTTGCTCCTAAAATCGGGGCAAAGTCATTATCACAATCCACCCATTGATACGAATCTGATTCTTGCGCAATTAGTGTGTTTTCAACAATGGAGATTGATGCTTCAACCGGAAAGCATTCCCGGATCTTTATAAGCCATAAATCTTCATCTTCGCCTCCTCCTATAACACCATCCTCCTTATCACCCGAAATACTTGATTCTGAATTCCCCACTAAGATGATTCCCCCATCAGCCGACTTCTCTAAATCATACAATAAATCATCTTTGCTTCCTCCATAGGTTTTATCCCAAACTAATTCCCCATATTGATTAACTTTTACCAACCAATAATCTCTTATTCCAACATTAGTTTCTGTTTTATCTCCACTTATATCCGACCAACTAATCCCTCCAATAATGTAATCATAGTCCTCTGTAATAATTACGTCTTGTCCGACATCAGCTCCAGCTCCTCCAAATGTTCGATCCCAAACAATATTACCAATTTGATCCGTCTTCACAACCCAAAAATCACCATACCCCTTAGAGTCCTCAGATTTATCTTCTGAAACATCTGAATATGAACTACCAATAACTATATATCCCCCATCTTCCGTACTTTTTACCATTCTTGGAGCATCATAACCATTTCCCCCTATAGTCCTATCCCAAATAATGTTTCCATCAGCCGCCAAACGAACAAGCCAATAATCTGCAGACTCATCGTAAGAGTTTTGTGTCTTATTTCCTGAGATATTGGAACGGGAATAACCTGTAATAATTAAGCCTCCATCAACTGTTAAATCCATACCTCCAAAAAGATCATCATCATTTCCTCCTAATGTTCTATCCCAAATAATATTTCCAGACAAATCAAGCTTAACAATCCAAAAATCCCGATCTCCCCAAGAGTTTTCAGTTTTATCTCCTGAAGCGTCCCCATAAGAGTATCCTCCGGCGTAGTATCCCTCCCCTTCTATTTCAACGACTTGAAATAAATAATCCAAAGACGCGCTTCCAATTGTATTTTCCCACTCTATATTTCCATCTTCATCCAACTTAATTAACCAATAATCCATTTCACCTAAACCATCTTCACTTTTATAGATATAAGCATTTGAAAACGACCTCGCTCCCACTATACAACCTCCATCGGCAGTAGCTTCAATGGAATAAACATAATCTGCTAACTCCCCACCTAAGGTCCTCTGCCAAAGAATTTCTCCTTCAGCAGTAGTTTTTATTACCCAACAATCATAATATATATCAGCAATTAAATCTTCTGTTTTGTCCCCTGAAATATTAGATCCTGAGGTAGCACCCCAAAACAAACTTCCGTCAGCAGATTCGGATACAGCCTCAATAAAATCACGGTCAAAACCTCCCACTGTTTTTTGCCATTCTATAACCAGTTCTTGTTGAAAAGCAAACTTTCCAAGACACAATAGAATAATGATGAGTACGCTTTTACCCTTTTTCATTGAATTATTTTTTTTGGGTCAATAATCACAACAAGCTAAGTAAAAGTACTTTTTGATGAAACTAAAAGGATTTAACCTTATCGGATGGGGTAAATTTGAGTATTAAAGGGCTAAGATCTTTATTTCTCAAAACGAGCGTAGAGTAAATCAATGTCGATTTTAGCTGTCCCCTCTACCCTTTCACCATTAAGAGTTACAACAGAACCTAGTTCAACCAAGATCTCTTTTAAAGATTCTTTGATTTCACATTTTTTAAGCGACATAGAAGCTCCCGAATATTCCGGTTTCTTTTGAAAAGCGGCACATCCAAACTCCGCATTAAGCACAGTGATATTTTCACCTTCAATTAAACTGCCATCCTTAGAAGCTAAACCAGTAACCGCTCCGTTTATGTCAATATTTTCAACTGTCAATTGCGAACGTTCACCTCCCGAAATTCCCTTGTCTCCTGAATTAGTAATTGCAATATGCTGAATGAATACCTTAGAGCCCGAAAAATCAATACAATCATTTCCTGTATTAACAAAAGTGGAATGACTTAAATTTCCAGTACAAAAATCGGCATCAAAACCATCCGAATAGGTTTCTCCTATCGTTAAATTACTGATTTCAAAATGGCTTCGTACCACATTTAATGCATCCTCTGAATGGTTATTGGAGATAGTACAATGATCAAGGAAAGCTGGTGTTTCATAAATTGTCAAAGCTCCCGTTAACTCCCAGTTTTTGTAATTTAAATTCGACAACCCATCCAACTCAACATGACTTAAACGGGCTTCTTCACCTCCTAAAACCGTTACCCCATTAGAGCTACTGTCACGGCAAAAGATGTGAATAGGATTTGCTTCAGTTCCAAGAGCCGCAAAGCTATTAGTCGCTATCAATCCACCACCATTGGCAAACTCAATTTCTGATCCGGCAGCAATTTTAACAGTGTACTCTTTTGGCACCAAAATTAATTGTTCAATTTTCACACTTCCAGAAAAGATTAATTCCTTACCTCGAATGGTATAAAGTGGTGAATTAGCGTCAAACTGTGCCAATAATTGAGACCGGCTTGATTTACCAACAGGCCGCGACCATGGTATTATTTTTTGCGAATGAAAAACACCAGGATTATCTACAGTTCTGTAATAAACTTTTTTAGGGTTTAACAAGGTTCCAAAAAAAGCGGTATCCGCTATTCCCTGATATCCCTTTAAACGAACTGGTTGCTCTAAAACAATGACCTTATTTTCTTTTGATTTAGTTTTAAAAGCAAGAATTTCAATAGCTCCTAAATGATAATTTTCTGCAGTGATTTGATAGCCATTTTCAGCATCTTCACAATAGACATTAAGCGCCACCTCTCTCAAAAACAAACCTTTTGAAAATTGTTTAAATGGTTGCTCCTTCACCCAATCAGACCACAATTGATGCTCTTTTATTCGTTGATCCCATAATTCTGATAATTCAGGAATTTGCTTTCGTTGAATTGCTGCATTTTTGTAATAGCGGTCTTTTTGGAATTGATAAGTCGGTGTTTCTCCTTGAATTGCCGCCAGACAAATGGTCATTTCCTCATCTAACTCAGTAAAGATGGAATCTAGATAAGCTGGATTGGTTTTTTGCTCAAGATAATAGAGGTACTTATCCTTAAATTCTTTGTTGAATAGGATTGCATTGTCAAAGCTGTATTCGTGGATTTGTTTAAACTGTTTGAGCTTATGCATGACATATCCCTTGTAAGGTTTGTCGTAGAAATAAGGTAATATATCATAAGCGATATGCTCTAATTTTTGGGTAATTGGATTGTAGTAAAAACGACGGTTATGCCACCTCAAACCATGATCACTTCCACTCAACTCCATCAAAACATAAAACTTCGCTAATCGGTCGATATCAAAGATCTCATCCAAATTCAAACACCCCTCTTTGAACAAACGGAGTAATTTTCTCCCCTCCTCAAACTGTTTGCTCAACTGTGGAGATTTTCGTGTTCTATTACTCTTAAATACACCCTCGGTACTTTGCTGAAAGAAAGGGATGTATCTCAAACTATCAAAACCTTCAAAAGCCTTTATGGCCGCCCAATATCCAGATTCATCAAATTTCAATATAGGACCCTCACGGCGATTTCTACTCTCTAAAAGTTGCTTATCAAAATGCTCCTCTAAAGCATAAACACCACAATCCAGCCCGTTAATTGAAACGTTGATGAAATCATAGGTTGTTGTCAAAATATCCTCTCTATCCGCCATCTTATGCAAAATCCATTCATCAAGATACTTTCGGCAATAAGGATGCTGAATAGAAAAAGATTTTAATCCCTCATAAGCATGATCGCTTTTAATTTTTATTCGATAGGACTCTTTTCCCAATTTCAAATGATCCGTCCAATCTCCTTTCAATTTCATTTCAACCTGAGCAGTATCCTGGCCATCTAAAATGTGTGCATTAACGTAAGCCTTATCCGCTATTGGAATGGCTTCATAATTTAAAGCATCAGCTATATAAGAATCAAGTGTTTGTTTGGATGAATCCGGAATGTTCAAATTCAATCGGAGTGGTAAATCATTTTTAGGTGCTGAAGCTAGTTTTTGAAAGGAAAAATCGTCAAAATAAGTCGTCTTACCTCCAGCGAAGATGAAAACGTGTATAGAATCAACACCAGGCCCTACCGTAAAAGATAACTGATGTTTAACCCAACCATTTTCTCTTTCTTCCAGCTCTTCATAAAAAGTACGATAATTATATTCCGATTCCCCGCCACTTAAAGTAGCCTGCAAGGTTCCATTAGGACAATCATCTTTTTGCCAAATTGAAATCTGGATGTAATTTCGCTCAGTTAAACCATCTAGCTTGAGATTTAGACCATACTGTCTCTCTTCATTGAGCTTCAAAGAATGACTTCCGCTTCGTGCAAAATCACTACTTATCGTTTTCCCATTTGAAAGAGTATACTCAGGATTTGAAGTTTTGAAATGAGTCTTATCACCATTCTCCACAACATCCTCCATATCACAATCAATGGTCAAAGTAGACTCTGCATTGGACAGTCCATCCTCTGTCCCCTTTTCACTACAAGCATAAATGAAAAGCGGAACAAGGCACCACAACAGCAATTTTGGGCGAATCATCAAAAGGTATAAAATAAGCAGTTATAACCTTTACGTACTTCTTCTCAAAAGGTTGAACGAGATAAACTCATTCACTATTCAAGACAACATCAACTAATGGAAGGGTTATTTACCTTCCTTATTCTTGATTTTGCTTGAAGAGATCGAAACGTGAAGGAATTGTTTTTCTTGGCCAATTATTATCGTAAAGTTCACAGTCAGCAGTTTCCAAATATGGATCTAATGCCACTGCTTTTACTTCTTTTTCAAACATGAAAACTTTAGATGCTTTTTGCTCGTTATATCTCCAAATTTCAGCAGGAAGTTTAATCATTTCCTTGGTATCATCTGTAAAGTGGAATTCAACCAAAATCGGCATCACCAAACCTCCTTTATTCTCAAAGTCAACCTGATAGAAGTTATAACCAACTTTTAACATCTCTTTTTGCTCATTTGACAAGCCGTCCAGGAAGTTTTGATATTCCTGTTTTGCTTCATCTGTTACCTGGTAAGGATCAGCAACAATGTATTTATCATTGAGGAATGGATTCTTTTCATTCTCTGTTTGTTTAATTTCTTCTTCATTACGAATAGTAGAAATGTTTTTATTTCTCATAGCATCCGTTTCTTTTTGGAATGCTAATTCTACCTCTGGATTGTGAGTATTTATCTGAAACCATTGAACGTTTTCAATTCCAATATCAACGTGATCAGTAGTATAGAACCAACCTCGCCAAAACCAATCTAAGTCTACCCCACTTGCATCTTCCATCGTTCTAAAGAAATCTGCTGGAGTTGGGTGCTTAAACTTCCATCGGTTTGCATATTCTTTAAAAGCATAATCAAAGTTATCTCTTCCTAAAATAGTTTCACGCAAAATATTCAAAGCTGTAGCCGGTTTACCGTAAGCATTATTTCCAAATTGACGTATAGACTCAGAATTTGTCATGATTGGAGTAATGAAGTTTTTATCTCCCTTCATATAGTCTACAATTAAATGAGCTGGTCCTCTTCGTGAAGGGTAATTTCGTTGCCACTCTTGCTCACACAAATACTGTAAAAAGGTATTCAGTCCTTCATCCATCCAGGTCCATTGTCTCTCGTCTGAGTTAATAATCATTGGAAAGTAGTTATGCCCTACTTCGTGAATAATTACAGACATCATCCCATACTTGGTTCTTTCACTATAGGTTCCATCTGCATTTGGACGTCCTCCATTAAAGCAAATCATTGGATACTCCATTCCAATTGAATTGGCATGTACCGAAATTGCTACCGGATAAGGATAATCAAAAGTAAATTTTGTATAAGACTTCAAAGTTTGTGCTACCACGCGAGTTGAATAACGATCCCATAAAGGCATACCTTCTTTGGGGTAATATGACATAGCCATTACATCTTCCGACTCCTGTTCAACTTTCATCGCATCCCAAATAAACTTTCGGGAAGAAGCAAATGCAAAATCTCTTACATTTTCGGCTTTATAATGCCATGTTTTACTTGCGGTTTTCTTTGTTTTCTCAGCTTCTTTCGCTTCCTCTGCAGTTACAATGAAAATGGGAGTTTCTGTTTCGTTTTGTGCTTTTTTCCAACGCTCTTGTTGCTCCTTAGTCAATACTTTAGTAGCATTTTGTAAAACTCCTGTTCCAGCTACAATATGATCTTCAGGAACAGTAATTTGAACGTCATAATCTCCAAACGGGAGGGTAAACTCCCCACTTCCTAAGAACTGCTTATTTTGCCAACCTTCTACGTCGTTGTAAACACACATACGGGGGAAAAACTGTGCAATGGTGTACAAATAATTCTCATCTTCCTCAAAGTATTCATAGCCCGAACGTCCACCAATCTCCATTCGGTTATTGATATTGTACCACCAGTTAATCTTGAAGGTATATTTTCCTCCTTTTAATAAATCTTTTTTCAGGTCGATTCGCATCATGGTTCCAACCACCGCGTAATCAATTGCGTTTCCAGCTGCATCCGTTACCTTTTCAATATTAAACCCACCTTCAAACTCAGCTCGGTTTAACATACGCTTCATTTCCCAACTGTTTGAAATATCTTCAATAGTCGATGTGTTGGCCAATTGCCCCTCTGAATTTGGTTTACGGATATTCTGATCTAACTGTAACCACAAGTATGATAATGGATCAGGAGAATTGTTCGTATAGGTAATGGTTTCTTCTCCGTGGATGGTTTGCTTTTCATCATCCAGGGTGATTTTCATGATATAATCCGCTTTTTGCTGATAATACTCAGGTCCTGGAGCTCCTGCGGCGTTACGATAAACATTTGGAGTTGCTAATTCATCTTTCAGCTGTTTGAATTTGCTGTTATTGGTATTTTGAGAAATAGCGGTGATAGACACTCCCATAAGGAGCATAAGTAAGCTTCTGGTTTTTATCATTGCAAAAAATTAATTAATCGAACTTTATCTCTGCCACAGATAGAGCGGGTACTAAGGTAACACTTTTCGTTTGCTCTCCATATTTGTAATGGACGATATTTTGTTGATCCTTAAAGAAATCGAACAAAAATTTGCTTGCGATTTTGATCTTTTTTGGGTTGAGAACTTCCTTAAAAGAGAAGTAAAAAAAGATATTTAAACGCTCTGTCACTTCCATTCCAATATACTCAAAGCTAGCTGGTTGATCGAGAGAAGTAACAATAAAATTCTCCTTGAGATAACTTTCAATAAAAGAACTGTACTTTTTATTTTGAGATACCGTATCCAAATCCATACGTTCTTTGAACGTCATTTCCATTAAATGTTGAAAATCGTGCGCTGTAGCTTTGAGAAAAACATCAATTTGCTGATCTTTTTCATTGTATTCCATATTAGCAATGGCCACATAATACTTATGCGAAAAGCCATTAAAGGCTACAAACAACACGAATAGAGTAAGAATTTTTTTCATGCTTAATTTCTTAATGATTTCTCTGGTATGATACGAAGATACTGATAAGGTCTGTATTTTAAAATAGGAGTTTTCCCATCATACTTGGGTCCCTGTATCAAAATTCGTTCCTCGATAATCAATACTCTGTTAGGATCGATCAATTTCTTTTTTAAGTGTTCTTTCATTCGTATTTGGCTCTCGTACGAACGTTTATAGGCCAAATCGAGGTTTGAAATGTGCTTTTCAACCGGAATTTGAGAAATACTGGATTCAATGCGTAACTCAACATATCCATCCTTTTCAACAGCATTACAGATGTAACGAGAAAAGTTATTGAATACGATTGCTGTCGTATCTACCCCATTAAAAAAGAAATCAAAATTCACCTGATACGGACTTGGTTTATGGGCAGGAATAGTTGGTCGATTATGCACAATGGGAACTAAGTTCAAGTATTCAAACTCATCGTAAACAGCAGCATCTTTTTTCTCATCCCATGCCGGTCCCCGAACCAAACTACGACTTTCCAGCTGCAAATCTGCCCCTGTTTCCTGTTTGAACTTTTTGATTAGGAAATCTTTGGCATTTTGAGCCACCATCAAGGCATATTGGTACTTATCTTCTGTTCCCTCAATCGGGCGGTGTGAGGTTGAAGATTCAATTAGAATCTTAATTTGATGTCCTGAACGGTAATTGGCTATTATGTTCTCCCAAAAATGACGAAACTCTCTACTGGCCTTGTCAACGGTATTTTGAAAAATAGTTGTTTGCTTAAAGGTTGGTAACAAAGGCGGTGTAATAACATCCTCCCGTTCTACAAACTTTAAGGTAGTTTGCTCTTCTTCATCACTTCTATCCCACAATAAGAAAGAAATCTTCTTACCATCATGCACATGAATAGAGTCAATGTGTATTATGCAATTCTCTTCTTTAATTCCACTGGACTTTTTGAGTTTTTTGTAAATGCTTTTTTCCAGGGAAGCAGCCAACTTTTCTGTTTCCTTTAAAGAGGTTCTGTTAGATATTTCAATACTCCCTTTCAAATTCAAGGAACCATTCACAAAAAGTTTAGACTCCAGGCGTTCAAAATTCAATTGCTCTAAAACTTCCTCCTCTTCTGGCAAGCGAAAACGTTCATAACGAAACACTAAATTTTCCGGATCTACAATTTTATCGTCTGAAACCACAATGATACTCTCCTCTTCCTCATCTGAATTAAAATTGACAGAATAAACCTTTACCCTGGCCGATGCCCAAACTGGAATTTCAGCTTCTTTAAAAACAGGAGAAGCAAAAAAGACTCTATCTTCTGAAAAACCTCTAATACGGAATCCTCTTCTTATTTTTTGCTGGGTATATCGCATCAAATTCTCTAATTCCTCTATCTGTTTATCATCTTCAACCTCAATTTCAAAACCAATCGTCGTAAACTGATAAAAATCTACTTCATAAGAAATATCATTAATGAATGTGACGAAGTAATTAAAGTCCAGATAAGAAGTATCATAGGCCGTTATCGGATAAAAATAGAGCGGTACGACCTTGTACTCCTCCAAACTAGCACCTTTGTCTTTTACCAGTTCATTTTTGGCTATAACATTCCCTTTAATTTTTAGGTAGATACTGTTTCGTTCATCCTTTCCGGTAATGGTCTCCAGCTTTAAACTCTTCACAAACAATCCAGGACGGTTAGTTGGGTCGTAAGAGACTTCCAATTTCAGAGTAGATCGCGGTAGAATAATACGCTCTTCGGTTAAAACAGCAGTGCATCCGCAAGGAGTTAGAATATTGTCAATTAATATACTGTCCTCGAAATAAGGATTGGTCAATTCAAAAAAGGTGCTTACTTTCCCTTTATTCTCAAAAATATCCCCAAGGTCCTGTATAGGCTCACTGATTCGGATTTGTCCAAAAACACAAGTCCCCCACAAAATTCCTATGAACAGTCCCCATTGTTTCATTTAAAGTGTGAGTGATTGCATCAAAAGAGTACATAAAATGGCTCCAAAGGTTCCCACCGCATATCCTAAAACAGCCAATAAAACCCCTACAGGAGCTAAAGAAGGAGAAAAGGCACTGGCAACAATTGGTGCCGAAGCTGCACCACCTACATTGGCTTGTGATCCCACAGCAACGTAAAAGAATGGTGCTTTAATAATCTTAGCTACAATAAATAAAACAAGAGCATGAATAACAATCCAAATCAATCCAATTGTAATCAAGAATTTAAATACTCCCCAATTCGCCACAAGTTCCATGATGTCCATTTTCATTCCGATAGTTGCTACCAAAACATATAAAAACAAACTTCCAAATTTTGAAGCTCCAGCCCCTTCTAACGAGCGATATTTTGTAAAAGACAAAATGATTCCAAAGACCGTTGACAATACTACTAACCAGAAAAATCCACTACCAAATGAAACCATCAAATCTGCAGCATGGTCACCCCACGTTGGCGATTGATCACCAACAACTACCATATCCTCCCCGGCAGGTACTGATCGTAAAGAATTTAAACCATCTCCAATTACAGGAGCTATTAAATCTGAAAGGAAATGAGCTAAACCAACACAGAAGAATGTAATTCCCATCATTTTTATTAAATCATAAAAGGTTGGAATTTTAGCGACAGATGCTTGAAATTTCTCCATTTTATTCTTCAATCCTTCAATGGCCGAATCATCTGCTTTAAAGAATTTATTCAGTTTTTTGTTATAGCCTGTACCAAACAATAAAATTGACATGAAAACATTTGCCACAAAAACGTCTACTACAATCATGGCTGAGAATAACTGGTCGCTAGCACCATAAATTTCTTTCATAGCAGTTTGGTTAGCTCCTCCACCAATCCATGATCCTGCTACTGTTGACAGTCCTTTCCAAATCTCTCCGTCCAATACCTCAGGAGCCATTAATGACACCAACCAAAGTGCTATTGGGCCTCCAATTACAATACCAATCGTAGCTGCAAAGAACATGATAATAGCCTTTGATCCAAGTTTTTTAATACTTGGCAAATCAATACTCAAACACAATAAGACTAAACTAGCAGGTAGTAAATAACGTGAGGCGACAAAATATAAATTGGATTCTTCCGAGTAGACAATTCCAACTGAATTTAAACCAGCCGGAATGAAATAACAAAGCAATAAAGCTGGCACAATTTTGTAAAATTTCTTGAGCGCAGAATTCTCTGATCGAGCTGTTTTAAAGATGAAGTATAAAACCACCAATAACAAACCAAAAACAGCTGCATCATTTTTCACCAAAGGTGGCCGTGGTCGTGACTTAAAGGTTTTGATGGCATCCTCACTTTTACCATTTTCTCCTTTTTTAAACAACAAAACCGAGTGATCTCCTCTAGATAATTGATCAATGATTAATGCTGAAGAAGTTGTTAAGTCAGTTGTATCAGCATCTACCACCACTCGATAATCTTCATACCCCTCAAAGGTAATCTTAAGTTTAGGTGTTTCCGAGGCGTAGTATACACCTCCCACATCATCAAAAGCAAGCGTGGTAAATAAACTATCTGCATCAGCTGAAGTCGCTGATCGAAATTCGAGCTCACCTCCAAAAGAGGTAAAACTCAACAATACAATACTAAAAAATGCTAAAAGTTGCTTCATTTCTTGGGGTTAATAGGGACCTACAATACAGGCCAGGAGGGCAATTGAAATTTCATTTATTCCCTGAATGGTAAAGAGGACATCAGATGGGAAATTAGAATCTCCCATATAGATCTTATCATCCTCAAAGGTCAAAATACAATTCGATGAAAAGGTTGAATTTCCGCGATAAACCTTGCCATCACTTATCGTATAAACAATATCAGAAGAGAAATTGGAATCTCCCTGATACACTTTATCACCATTGACAGTAAAAAGGCAATCAAAGGTTGAAGTGGATTGACCATGATAGACTTTATTGTCTGAAATCGTGAATAAAACCAGTCTCGAAAAAGTATGATCTCCATGATAGACGAAGCCATTTTCAATGGAAAAAGCCATGTCTGAATTATAATTGGAATCACCTCTGAACAACCTAATTTGAGCTGTTACAAGCACGGACACCATTACAAAAAGGGAAGTAAGGAATAACTTCATGGAATCAAAAGTAGCAAAAATTGAACCAGTATTTTGAGGGAATACGAGCCAAGTTTTTCACAATTCCCAAAAGCGTATATCTTTGTCGAAAATTTGATTCAATGAAAAAGATTATCTCAGGTATTCAGCAAATGGGAGTTGGAGTTCCCGACGTACAAAAAATCTGGAAATGGTACAGAGAAATGTTTGGTACTGATGTACGGATTTTTGAAGAAGCGGCCGAAGCCCCTTTAATGACCAGATATACCGGAGATAAAGTTCAAAGCCGAACAGCTACCTTGGCTGTGAGCATGGAAGGTGGTGGAGGATTTGAAATCTGGCAATATACCAGCCGCCCTACCGAAAAAGCAACTTTCGACATTTTATTGGGAGACCTTGGATTGTACTCTTGCCGAATTAAATCAAAAGACATTAAAGCTACCTTTGAATATCACAAGTCAAAAGGTGTAAAAATATTAGGTGAATTAGCTAAAACTCCTGCTGGAGAATTCAATTATTTTATCGAAGATCCTAATGGCAATATTTTTAATATTGTTGAGGAGAAAAGAGGATGGTTTAAAGACACTAAACATCCCGCAAAAACTGGTGGTGTTGCTGGATGTTTAATTGGTGTAAGTGATATAGATAAAGCACTTAAGTTGTACAAAGATGTTTTGGAATATGAAACGATTGAGTACGATGAAACAGGTACTTTTGATTGTTTTGCTGGTTTACCTGGCGGAGACAAACAGTACAGAAGAGTTTTGTTAACGCATAAAAGCGAGCGCAAAGGACCTTTTGCAAAAATATTTGGACCAACCCGAATTGAATTAGTTCAGGCCATTGACAGAGAGCCAAGAAAGATTTTTGAGAACCGTTTCTGGGGAGATTGGGGATTCATTCACTTATGTTTTGACATTCAGGGAATGGCTCAATTAAAAGCAGAGTGTGAAGCTGCTGGATTTCCTTTCACCGTTGATAGCGGAGATACTTTTGACATGGGTGAAGCTGGTGGACATTTCTCTTATATTGAAGATCCGGATGGGACATGGATTGAGTTTGTGGAAACACACAAAGTTCCAATCATGAAAAAATTAGGTTGGTACATCAATTTGAAAAAACGAAATCCTGAAAAGAGTCTACCAATCTGGATGCTTAAGGCTATGGGAATGAATCGTGTGAAGGACTAGTGGCTTAGAAGATACGATTAGATTGTATAAAGTAGAAAGATAAGGGAGTATAAAGTAGAAGGATACAAGTTAAAACCTTCAGCTTCCAACCAAAGCCTCTTTCTAATACTCTTTACTTCCCGTTAGCAACAAGACAATAAGAACATGAAAGCTACAATTACTTCAATAGCATTAAAAGGTCCCTTAAAGTTCTTTGCTTTGTCCTCTCAAGCACTTAAAATCATTAGACAGCTAAAGACAACTAATTGTAAAGATTTTAAGAAAAGAGGATTTTGGACTAAACACTATACCATGACCCTATGGAGTGACGAAAACGAACTTAGAGAATTTGCGAAAAGTGGCGCGCATTTAGAAGCTATGAAAAGTAGCAGTCAAATTGCTAAAGAAATCAGAACAATAACAATTGAGACAGATTCACTTCCTAATTGGAAAGAAGCAAAGAAGCTTTTGGAAAGCGGGAAAGTGATCAATTTTGAATAAGCTGCTAACCACGACTAAACAGCATTCAAAGGCATCATAGGCAGTTTTATTGGATTTAATACCCAAGGTATATCGTCGGTTAAAATTTACTCAGTACCAAGATCCCTACTCAATTTAAAGAATTGAGGATTTATGGCTTTATTTTTGTTAGATACAGGAGAGTTGAAACAAGCCTTTAAAGTCCTAAAATGAAAAAGAAACACTGGTTAATTGTAATTCTGTTGATTTCTTGCCACTTATCAATGTCGCAAGATGATAGCTTAACCACACCGAAACTACCTTTTACGTCTAATTTGATAAAGGCAGATCGTAATATTGTTTTTCCTTTTGAACAAGCGGATTCCTTAATTACATGGTTACCATTTAAAGGAATTAACCCTTCGCAAAATTGGGAATTCGTAGCTGTGAAGACTTATTCTTCTATAAGTGGTGATATCCCACCCGAATCGACGATTCCTCAAATTACTTCTTATAAACCAATAAATGAATTATTAATTAGCACCGATTCAATAGTTCAACTTTTTAAACTCAATTTTTCTGAATCAAAGGATAAAATTTCTCCTACCCAAAATGACTCCTCCAACAATTGGATACCATTTTACTACAGAGAGTATCTTGCTATTAGAAAAGACGAAGAGTATATAGGTAACCAATTCAGCTACGATGAAACTTATGTGTATTTTTTTAGGAAAATAAACTAAGAAATTACTTCCTGGTTTATAGAATACAAAGTGCAGTATTCAATGATTTGAAACCAGATTCTAAATCTCAGTTGTTTTTCTACTTAAAGACGACTAGCTTGATCTCTCAAAAGGTGATCCAGAATAACCATTGCGGCCATAGCATCTACAATAGGAACCGCCCTAGGCAATACACAAGGATCATGGCGACCTTCAGCTTTAAAAGCCACATTTTCTTCCTCTTTGCTAATGGTTTGTTGTTCTTTCATGATGGTAGCAACAGGTTTAAAACCAACTTTAAAGTGAATATCTTCTCCATTTGAGATTCCACCTTGAATTCCACCTGAATGGTTAGACAAAGTTTTGATTTCTCCCTCTTCCTGAACAAAGGCATCATTGTGTTCACTTCCGCGCATGCTTGTACCGGCAAAACCACTCCCCAGTTCAAAACCTTTAACGGCATTGATTGAGCACATTGCTTTAGCCAAGTCAGCGTTCAAACGATCAAATACCGGCTCTCCCAACCCAATTGGAACATTCTTAATCACACATTGAATGATTCCTCCAAGACTATCACCATCCTTTCTTGCTGCCAAAATAGCCGTTTCCATTTCTTTAGCTTTCGCCTCATCCGGACATCGAACAACATTGGAGTCAATTAAAGACAAATTCAATTCCTCATATGATTTATCTACAGCAACTTTTCCAACTTGTGTTACATAAGATTGAATTTTAACTCCTTTTTGTTCGAGGATTTGGGCGGCTATCGCACCAGCCACAACTCTTACAGCTGTTTCTCTGGCACTACTTCGTCCTCCCCCTCTTGGGTCCCGAATACCATACTTTTTCTCATATGTATAGTCAGCATGTGACGGACGATAAACCTGAGCTATCTTAGAATAATCCTTACTTCTTTGATCAGCGTTTTTTAAAACAAAGCCAATGGGAGTTCCCAACGTTTTTCCATCTAAAATCCCTGAAAGGAATTCAACTTTATCAGTTTCTTTACGCTGTGTAGAAATGGCTGACTGCCCTGGCTTTCTTCGATCCAATTCTGCTTGAATTCGATCTAAGTCCAAATTAATATTCGCCGGACAACCATCAACAATTCCTCCAATAGCTTTTCCGTGCGATTCTCCAAAGGAGCTTAAACGAAATATTTGCCCGAAGGAATTTCCTGCCATATTTATGCTCCGATAGTTAGCTTACAGGCATCCAAGATAACTCGAACCTCTTCTAAAGTTGGTGCCTGAGCGTAAGTTCTTAATACAGGTTCTGTTCCTGAAGGTCGAATCATTAACCAACGGTCCTCATCAAAAAAGTATTTGAAACCATCCATATCTTCAACCCGCTCCACCTTATATTTTCCGAACATATTAAACTCTGATCGTTTACATTTCTCAACGATTTCCTGCTTTAATTGTTCGTTAATGTGTAAGTCATTTCGTTCAAAAGCAAAAGGCCCAACAATTTCGTAAACCTCGGCAATTAAATCTTCCAACGTTTTTCCTGTTTTAGCCATGAATTCCCAAACGGTCAATCCCATCCAAATCCCATCCCTTTCTGGAATGTGAGTTTTAATAGCAATACCACCTGATTCTTCTCCTCCTAATAAAACATCCTGACTTGAATCTGCCATTAAACCGGCAATATATTTGAATCCAATTGGCACCTCAACATGCTCTAAACCATAGTGAGCACACATTTTTTTGATTTTTGGTGTACTACTAAATCCAGTTACAACCTTACCGTTGAGTCCTTTGTATTTCACCAAATAATGGATGGTTAACAAAATAATGTGATGTGAATCTACAAACTCTCCGGTTGAATTGTATAAACCAATTCTATCTGCATCTCCATCTGTAGCTAAACCACATTGAATAGCGTCATCACCTTTAATCAAGTTAGAGAATTCAATCAAATTTTTATGAATAGGTTCAGGAGCTTGCCCCATAAAAGAAGGATTGTACTCACAATGCAAGAATGTCATATCTGGCAATAAGCGCTTTGCAACACGCTGTCCTGCCCCGTACATAGCATCATAAGCCAAACCGATTCCTGAATTTTTAATCAAATCCAAGTCAAATACTTCTCTTACCTGTTGAAGGTACATTTCTTCAAAGTCAGAATAGATGATTAATCCATCCTCCTCTGCCTGACGAATAGATATAGCATTTAAATCAACCGTATTTTCATCTGGAATGATTTGTTCAATCTCACCTACCTGATCCGGTAAAAGTGGACCTCCAAAATGACCTTTTAGTTTGTATCCGTTATACGATGGAGGATTGTGACTCGCGGTAATTACAACTCCTAATGAAGCTTCTAACTTACGCGTTGCCAGAGAAATCATTGGTGTAGAGACAAAACCTTTGTTGGTTGTATATACCCGAATTCCTTGTGAAACAAAAACTTTAATAGCTGCTTCCACAAACATTTCTCCACCAAAACGACAGTCGTGACCGATTGTAACAACAGGTTTTTGAAAGTTTTCTTTTAACCATACTGCCACGGCCGAACTTACTCTTGCCACATTGTCTACTGTATATTCCTTTGCAATGATGGCTCTCCATCCATCGGTACCAAACTTGATTTTTGTCATTTTAATGCTATAATTTTTGGAAAACGAAAATAATGAAAAGTAGGACGATTGCCCAGTTTTTCGCTTACAATTCGGTTAAGAATTTCATCGTATCAACTCCATCAGCATAATCTGTTAAAGATGGACACTGCGCTTTTCCAAACGGAATGTAGTCTTTACCTACAATAGCCTGGATGTGTTCCTGCTTTTCGTCAAAGAACTGTTTTGCTTCCGAAATTTCTTTATAACGAACGTAATGTAACATTCCCAAAGGCGAGTGAATCGTCTTATCCTCTTTCAATAGCAAAAAGCCATTATCCAGGATTTCCTCTTGATTCATAAGGTAAACCGCCTTGTTGTAATCGTAGTTATTTGCGTATTTATTATGATTAATGATGGGATTATTATCGTAAATCGCACCAAAAAAGCGATCCAATTCAAAATTCTCTGGAATCCACAATTGTGTCACATTTCGGCATCCCAAACCATAAAAGGTAAAAATGTCCTTCCCCAATTCTTTCAACTCTTCATCTGTTTCTTCTCCTGTTAAAAGAGCTATTGAGTTTCTGTTTTTTCGGATAATGTGAGGGTATTTACCAAAATAGGACTCAAAATACTGAGCAGAATTATCACTTCCAGTAGCAATTACGGCTTCAAAATCTCCCAATTTGCCATCATATACCTCTACCCAATCACTAATTTTGTCATCAAAAAGAGACATCGTTTTTAACAAGGCAGGAAAAAGGTGTTTATCATCTGACGATAATTTAACCACCGCAATGTTTCCAGATAAGTAGACACTCAAAAAGTCATGAAAGCCAACTAAGGGAATATTTCCAGCCATAATAATGGCAACTCGCTTAGGCTTAGCATTATCTTTAATGGAATAGTTCGCAACCCAATCAGCCAAATGATCCTCCTTTAACCATTCTGATATTCCTAAAAAGGCTTGCCGAACAGAATCTGCCGTAAACCACCCATTATAAACATGTACCCTCTCTACAAGTTCCGCTAAGTTCTCATATTCAGATTGATTCAGCCCGCAATCAAAGCCGGGCCAGTCTTTTTGTTCTCCAAGATGTTCTAAAATATTTCCAATTTTGAACAAAATCTTGATCTTTTCCGTTAATATCATTCGAAGACCTTATATATTTGCACCAATATTCAATTTCGATTTGCAAATTTTAGGATTTTCTGCAAAAGAAATTGAAATTTTAAACGAAAGAAATGGCAATAATTATCACAGACGAATGTATCAATTGCGGAGCTTGTGAGCCGGAGTGCCCAAATAACGCGATTTACGAAGGAGGAGCAGAGTGGAGATATTCAGATGGAACATCCCTAAGTGGACTCTTTAAATTAACAACTGGTGAAGATGCGGATGCTGATTCCGATAACGAACCTGTTGATATGGATGTATATTACATCGTACCTTCAAAATGTACAGAGTGTGTTGGTTTCCATGAAGAGCCTCAATGTGCTGCGGTTTGTCCGGTAGATTGTTGTGTTGATGATGAGGACATCCGAGAAACTGAAGATGAGCTCTTAGCAAAAAAAGATTTGATGCATTTGGATTAATCAATCCACTTCATTTATTAAATGATATTAAAAACTCAGTTTATAAGACTGAGTTTTTTTGTATTTTCGGCCCATGCAAACTGAAGACAGTAGAAAACGAGTTGAGGTCTGTTTTTCCCCTTACCTATTTCCGCTTTATAAAGATGAATTTGATATCATCGTTGTAATTGACGTTTTAAGAGCAACATCTGCTATTTGTGCGGCTTTTCATAATGGTGTTAAAGAATTGATTCCGGTATCAACTATTGATGAGGCTAAAGAATATCAAAAAAAAGGGTATTTGGTAGGAGCTGAAAGACAAGGAAAGATTGTTGAAGGATTTGATTTTGGAAACTCGCCTTATTCTTACATGAAAGAGCAAGTAAAAGATCAAACAGTGGTTTTAAGTACTACTAACGGGACCCGATCTATCAACATAGCCAAGGAAGCCGGACAGGTTGTAATTGGTTCTCTTAGCAATTTAGACGTTTTAAAATACTGGCTGGAAAAGCAAAATAAAAACGTACTCTGTCTTTGTTCGGGATGGCAGAATAAGTTCAATTTAGAAGATACCATTTGCGCTGGAGCAATTATGGACTATCTATTGTCTACCGGGCAATACACTTCTATTGAAGATTCGTCCATTGCAGCAAAGTACCTTTTCTTAAGTGCAAAAGATAATATTTTGGGATATCTCAAAGCTTCATCGCACCGAAGAAGATTATTAAACTTGAACTTGAGCGAGGATATTAAATTCTGCCTGACACCCAATAATGCACCTGTTATTCCTATCTTAGAAGGAGATAAATTGGTAGCATTAAATGAAACAGTTCTTAAGTAAACTAAGCTTCAAAAATTTTTTAGTCCTAGCAGCAGCCTTATTTCTTGTTGCCTGTTCGGATACAACCGTTGGTGAAACCGGAAATGGTAATTCTCCAGAACAATCTGGTTTACCTACGTCTCCTGAAAAAGTTAAAATTCAATGGAATGAAGATGGTGGCATGCTCAATCGGGCTGAATACATTTTAATTTCCACCGATAGTTGTTTCTGGGATTTTCAGCGTTATGGAAGAAATAAACAAATATCCTTTGAACTTTCCGATCAGGAAATGGATGAGTTATATGCCGTTTTTGTAGAAAATCAATTTGATAAGATCGAATGCAGAAAAGAAGATGGAGTTTATGACCGTGGCGGAGTACGCATAGAATTAAAGGCCGATGAAAAGTATATTGACGTTGATAATACAGGTGGATCATTCGTCAACGATAAATGGAGAAAAAACTGGATCAATGTTTCGGATGCTATTACATCACTTACACAAGACAAATTAAAAGAACAGGAATTTAAAGCTACTGTTCGCTTAGATGAGAGTATTGAAGTCTCCGATTATGATGTCAAGTTGAGTGTAGAAGAGCCTATAATCTACGATTCAGAAAAAGATGGTGAAGGAAAACGTAAGTTTGACTTTGAAGTACTTGAAGGCCCTACATACATGGATTTATACCTATTTGTTAAAGATTCTCTTAACCAATATGGAGGGAAAGTGACTTATTTAAACGAGATGTTCTTCTTTGACTTCACACCACAAAGGAATGAAGCTACCATTTATTTGGAAGAAGGAAAATTGAAAGTTAAGTAGGTTTAAAATTCTCTTTCTGCGATACAGCGAATTTTAACCACTTCTCCTAAACCACAAGTACTTGCTCCGGAAACTTTTTTATGAGATAACCAAACTAAATCTCCGTGCTCATAAGTAAGATTTGAAAAAGAAGCCAGGTTTGTTGGTTCCACTTTTTCTCCACTTTCAACCAAACGGAAAACAATTCCACAAGTATCATTTCCTTCAGACCAATCTTCTACAATTGCTTTTTCCGACCAACTGCAACCGTTGTTTCTTTTACATGATGAAAATGCAATTACAACAACAGCAAACATTCCAATTATTCCGGCTATTCTCATTTCAAAAATCTTTATCGCAAATTTCGCGCTTGGTTTAAATTCAGTAAATATACGAATTTTGTCAATTAATGTTGCCTCGCATAACCAATCAAAAAAGCTATTTTTAAGCCTAATTATATGCTTTTGAAAATCCTACAACCAAAATACGCACTCGTTTTTTTGACCTTTATCTTACTGACTTCCTGTTCGTTTAACCGGCTCTACTACTACCCTAATACGAATGAAGTTCCTCCTTCCGAAACAGCCGAAGATGTTTATTTAGAATGGAGTAAAACAGATACCTTTCATGGATTATTTTACCATGCAGAGGCGGCTGAAACTTCTATTTACTTTTTACACGGTAATGCAGGAAACCTAAGTGGGTGGAGGCATCTAGCTGAAATTTTATGGAAAGATGGTTACAATGTATTCATCATCGATTATCCCGGATTTGGAAATTCGGATAAAACACCTCGTCATAAACGCGTTCAACAATCGGCTCAAAAAGGTTTAGACTATTTTATCAAGCGTGATGAAGTTAAAAACACCAAAAAGATTTTGTTTGGGATGTCATTAGGAGGAAATTTAGCTACTAAAATTGGAGTGGAAAATCAAGGCGTATTAGATGCCATGATTCTAGAAGGACCTTTTAATAGCCACCGAGATGTTGGTTTAACTCGGGTTCCTAAAGCGCTTCGTCCGATTGCTTATTTTGGAGTGAAGAATAAAATTAAAGGGGAAAAGATTATTAAAGAATGGTACAAACCTTTACTGGTTGTACATAGTGAAGAAGATCAGGTTTGTCTGTACCGTATGGGGAAAGAATTGTACGAGAATGCTTCTTCTATCGAAAAGGAATTATGGAGTATTAAAGGAAAACATTTACGCGGTTTTGCTGAATACCGTAAAGAGTATCTCAAAAAAATCAGGCTTTTATCTGAAAGCCTTTAATCTACGACCAATTTGAGTGTTTCCGTTCCTTCTTTGCTTAAGATATAGGTTCCGGATTCCAAATGAGAAAGGTTTAGCTGTTCCTGATCGCTCTCAAACTCCATCACCTTTTCTCCGCTTAAGGAATAAAGGAAATAAACAGAGGGTGAAGAAACAACTGACTTTAAACGCAGCATTTTATTTTCCTGATCGTAATAATAATCACATGCTTGTTGTTGGTTTAGTTCATCCATTGAAGCTGCTTCCTTTCGTACTTCAATCTCCATATAAACCGGTAAATGGTCGGACATATGATACAAAGCAGTAATGACATTCCAAGGCTGAGAAGTATTGGTTGGAGGATCAATCAAGGTTGAATTGAAGTGCAAAGCATCTTGTCCAATAGCTCTATAAGTTCCGGTAATATAACGGGCATCATTTTTATAATTCATCAAATCCGGACTTACAAAAATGATATCAAAACGATCATCCATTCCACCCGTTGCTCCGCCTCCAAAGCTGGTAGTTCGGGTACTTTGTGTATGAATAGGCGCATAGCCTGGATTTGAGTTCCAATGTCCTGGTGAAAGAATGGGATCTTTTAAAGCTACTCCTGATCCGTTAAGCATCGTATTCCATGCCGGTTCAGTATCTGAACCATAAAAGTTAAAATCTCCTGAAACAATGATGTTCTCTGCTTGTGGACGCCCAGCTAAATACGTTTTTAATGAATTGGTTTCACTATCTCTTTGTGCCTCGAATCCAGTTCCGGCTTTTAAGTGACATACATAAACATAAAAGAATACGGTGTCCCCCGTTGTCTCCAAATCGTCCGCTTTGTGGTAAAGAACATATTCATTGATGTCTCTCAAAACCGTAGCAATTTCATTTTGTTCAACCAAAACCAGTTTTTCTGAATTGTAATACAACTCATTCTGTGATCCAGGGCTATCTACATAATAAGCCATCTCGTAAGAAGTTGTTCCATCTACATTTAAAGCATCCTCTAAAATATCCGTTGCGCCAGCTGAGCTGGTTAATTCGCAAACCGTTAAAATATCAGGCTTTAGATGCTGCATGATTACCTCCAGGGTATCGACCCTATTGGGTGAAGAGCCAGGGAAGTTTAGTAGGTTGTAAGTCACAACTTTTAATGTGTCTGTTGATTGGGAAAAGGCCGTTCCTGAGAGTAGAAATAGGACCAAAATATACTGCTTCAAGCTTTCCTTCTTTACCATAAAATCATCATTTCTATCAAATCCCGAACAATAAATGGCTTGTACAAGACCGCATTCAACCAAATCTACGCTTTATTTCTCGGTTGACTCGTAAAAAAATCGTTAAGCTTTTTATGTTGATAAGTGCTCATAACTATCAATCACAGCTAAAGGATTCTCTTTAATTTTGGTGGAAAATTTGATTATGCTAAAAATTGGCTTATTTGGTTTAGGACATTTGGGAAAGATTCATGCCCGTCTGATCAAAGAATTAAGTGATGTTTACGAATTTGTTGGATTTTACGATCCCAACGATGAAAACTCCAAAGCTGCAGAGGAATTTGGAATTCGACGATTTGACAATCATCTTGAACTAATTGATCAGGTAGATTGTATTGATATCGTTACTCCTACTCTCTCCCACTTTGAAATTGCTTCCGAAGCCATTCGTCGATCAAAGCACGTATTCATTGAAAAGCCAGTTACTCAAACTTTGGAAGAAGCCAATAAATTGAGTTCTTTAACCCAAGAGGCAGCTGTAAAAGTTCAGGTTGGGCACGTTGAGCGTTTTAATCCTGCTTTTAAGCATGCACTGGATTTCATTCAAAACCCAATGTTTATAGAAAGTCACCGATTGGCGCAGTATAACCCGCGTGGAACAGATGTTCCTGTAGTACTGGACTTAATGATCCATGATTTGGATATTATTTTAAGTACGGTTAAATCAAAAATTAGGAGAGTAAGTGCTTCTGGAGTGGCTGTTGTAAGTGAAACTCCTGATATTACAAATGCTCGAATTGAGTTTGAAAATGGTTCTGTTGCCAACTTAACAGCTAGTAGAATCTCACTCAAGAACATGCGTAAATCGCGTTTCTTTCAAAAAGATGCCTATATCTCGGTAGACTTTTTAGAAAAGCAATCAGAGATTGTGAAAATGACCACTTTAGAAGGAGAAGCAGATCCGTTTGATATCATCTTTGATTTGGGAGAAGGTAAAGAGAAGAAAAAGATTGAAATCTTTAAGGCCGATATTGAACCATCAAATGCTATTAAAGAAGAATTAGAAACCTTTGCTCAAAGCATTCTTACAGACACTACTCCTATCGTATCAATCGAGGATGGAAAATATGCCTTAGAGGTAGCCCTTTTAATCATGGATAAGCTGAGAGCTAACGGAAATTTGATAGAAAGTCACTAGAATTCGCTTAATATTTCCATTTTTTAACAGAAAACAGCTTTACACGCTTGATTAAAAAGAATATTTGAGCTTTTTTTGCGTTTGGATTTTAATCCACCATTTATGACATACCGCTTACTTTTTTTTCTTGTTCCAGTTATTTTATTGTCCTTTACAGCCTGTAAACAGGATGACATTGAACCTTCATGGTTAAAGTTAAACTCTGTTAACCTCGTAACTAATTCGGTTGCTGAAGGAGAAAACTCGCACAATATTACCGATCTGTGGGTTTACAAAGGAAATGAAGCCATAGGTGTTTTTGAAGTTGGAAAGACTCTTCCAATTTTAGATGAAGGAACCCACAAATTTACTTTTTGGGCAGGAGTTAATAACAATGGTATTTCTGCCACTAAAATTCGTTATCCATTTTACGAAAAAGTAGAAATGGATATCTCATTAACCAAAAGTGACACAACCTCAGTTGACCTCACCTTTAATTATAAAGAAGGACTTCAGTTTAGTCTAAAAGAGGATTTTGAAGATTCAGGAATTGATTTTGCTCCAACTCCGGAATCTGACACTCCCTTCGTTTTTATTCATAAAGCAAGCTATCCAGACATTGTGCAATACGGAGAAAAGTGTGGAGCTGTTTTCCTAACAGCAACCGATACGTTTTTCAGAGCTGAAACTGACTTACAAATCCCTGTTCCAACAGGTCAACAAAGTTTTTTAGAACTTGACTACTACAATGACAATTCCCTTTCTCAAGGTTTTATTTCTAATCTCACCAGCGGAACAGATGATCAAGGTTTAGTTATTCTAATGAATGGTCAGGATCCTGAGAATTTGAAATGGAAGCATATTTATATTGAATTGTCTGAGAATGTTGGGAAACATGTCAATACCACCAGCATTGAACTTTATTTTGTTGCATTTCTGGAAAAAGGAAAATCCAGTGCAAATATCTATGTTGACAATATAAAAGTGGTTCACTTTCCATGAATGCTTCTCGCCAGGCAATAATTTACTTTACTCTTGATCTGCTTACAGCAGCTTCAGTATGGTTTCTGTTTTATATCTATCGAATCATCAATGTAGAAAAAACAGAAGTCATCTTCAAGGAGGGATTTTATCAAGGTCTGGTACTCATTCCTTTGTTCTGGGTATTTCTTTACGCCATTCAGGGAACTTACCGAAATGTATTACGGAAATATCGATTAAAAACGATTAAAAACACCTTATTCGCCACTTTAATGGGAGGTATAGTGGTTTTCTTTTCGCTTTTGCTGAATGATGTTGTTTACTCTTACAAACAGTACTATACCTTATTCTTTGTCTTAATTGGGCTTCATTTTTTGTTTACCCTCACTCCCCGATTAATTCTAACCACTTATTTGGTAAAACGAATTCACTCTGGAAAATTTGGCTTTAACACCATTATTTTGGGAGGGAGTGATAAGGCTATTGAAATTTATGAAGACATTCAAAAACTCAAAAAGAATTCTGGACATCGTTTCATTGGATTTGTAAACATCAACGGATCAGACTTTAAACTGAGTGAGAAACTAAAACATCTGGGAGAAATTGACAAAGTTGAAGAGATCATTGTTAAGCAAGAAATTCAAGAAGTGATTATTGCCTTAGAAAGTTCAGAGCATGAACGTTTAAAGGGATTAATTACCAAGTTATCAGGATATGATATTAAGATTTCCATTATTCCTGATAGTTATGATATTTTGTCCGGACAAGTAAAGATGGACAACATTTTTGGAGCACTTTTAATAACCGTAAATGCCAATTTAATGCCTGATTGGCAATATTCAACCAAACGACTCATTGACATCGTCGCTTCCTTTGTTTCTTTGCTCATTTTGCTTCCTGTATATCTTACCCTGGCTATTTTGGTTAAACTATCTTCTAAAGGTCCCATATTCTTTACACAGGAGAGAATTGGTTTAATGGGAAAACCTTTTAAGATTATAAAGTTCCGAACCATGTATGTGGATGCAGAGAAAAATGGCCCACAACTTTCAAGCTCGCACGATAGCCGAATTACGCCAATTGGTCGCTTTCTTAGAAAAACCCGTTTGGATGAATTCCCTCAATTTTGGAATGTTTTAAGGGGAGATATGTCTTTAGTTGGCCCAAGACCAGAACGTCAATTTTACATTGATCAAATCTCAGAAAAAGACCCTCAATATCTTTATTTACATAAAGTTCGTCCAGGAATTACCTCCTGGGGGCAGGTTAAGTTTGGTTATGCTGAGAATGTAGAGCAAATGGTAGAACGGATGAAATACGATTTATTGTACATCCGCAATATGTCTTTAGCATTGGATTTCAAGATCATGTTCTACACTATTGCCATCATCTTTAAGGGAGAAGGAAAATAGACTAGTTCATTTCAATTCGATTCCACTGATCAATTAATCGGTCACTTTCGCGAATAAATTCATTGTAGGTAGAGTTATCCTTATTTAAGGGATCATGAAGTAATTTAGAGTACACCTCTTTAATTAAATGGATAATATCCGAATTAATTAGTGAAAGCGAAACACTAGGGTCAGCTTTAAAATTGTCATAAATCAGCCGTATTCTGTGAATGTCTTCCTCGTCTGTTGGACTAGGCAAAGCTGTTTTTCTAAGTTCATAAAAGAGCGGAATTAAGGTTCTACTCATCCGAACAAAACGCTGTATTACATGTACTGCTGTTAATCTTTCATCAAACGTCATAACTCCTACTATTAAAGACGAACAGTTTTTGGATAGGGTTGGATAAAAAAGTCCAGAAAAAGAAAACGGCGCCGTTCTTAGACCTAACCCTTAATTATATATGTCCGCATAATTAAATGGTCACCGCTTTTTTGAAAAAAAAACGCAAAAATTGTGCCTTGATAATTTTTCACACAACTACTTTTCAAGTATTTAAGGACCGTTTTTCATAGATAACAAACCTTCTTAAAAGGCGAAAAACAAAGAATAAACTAACTATCTTGTATAACAACAAAACGGTTCCTCATGAATAACGAAAAAAATTATTTTATTTACCGACTTCGGCTTAGTCCTAAATACCAAAATGGGAAAAACTGGACCAATTCGACACAAGAAACCATCCAGGAACACGTAAACTTTCTCAATGAGTTAGGAAATCAAGGAAAACTGATTTTTGCTGGCCGAACGGATTTGGATTTGGGAAATGAAAATCAATTTGGAATAGCCCTTATTTTAGCCCATTCCCAAAAAGAAGCAGAAGAAATGATGGCCAAAGATCCAGGTGTTGAGGCAGGAATACATCTCTCAGAAGTATCTCCTTTTCGTTTGGCCATCAGTCATTTTAAAAATATAATTTGAAAGACCTTATCACCTAGTCTTTCACATAAAAAATGTTCCGTTCTTCAAGGTATTTAATGAAATAATGGAAGCAAGTTTCGTGTTTTCCAACCAGTTCAGGAGGGAATACGCCCTTTTCTGTAAAAAGTCCTTCTAAGAACATATTTGCCGCAGCCGTAGCCGTATATCCTGTTGTTCGAGCCATAGACGAAGTTTGAGTAATAGGATCAAACTCATCATACAAATTGTAAACAATATCCTCTGTCTCCCCTGCATCGTTTGTTCCTTTTAAACTCACCCGCATTACTGTCAACTCCTCTTCTACTTCCCCCAATTTCCACTCTTTGAATAAAATCTTACAACTAAAGTCCAAAGGAGAAACCTCTGCACCATTAATGTTTACCTTTTCAGTATCAAAAAAACCACTTTCTTTCAACACCCTTATGTACTCTACATGTCCTGGATAACGTAAGGTTTTCTCTTTCATGTTAGGAATATGAGGCATCGTATAAATGATAGACCTAAGTCCATCCGAATTAAATGACTCTAGAGTACCTACCTTGTCAAACTCCACATATTCACAATCGGTCAAGGGTTCCCTAACCACTGTTTTTCCTCCTTCAACATAACGAGCCGGTCGTGTATACTCCTCAATTACATCAATCGGAGAAAAGGGTGCTTTATAGGCAAAAGGCCACTTTTTCACTTTGGGTAATCCACCTACCAGGCACTCAAAATCAGTCAACTTGAGTTTTTCATTGTAATAGCCTAAAATGATATTATCCATTCCAGGTGCTACTCCACAATCAACAATGGCTGTCACATTTTTCTCCTTTGCTAATTCGTCTAATTCCAATGAATTTTCTGGAAAAAAGGAAATATCAATGACATTCATTTCGGCTTCAATAATGGATCGTAAAGTTTCAAAGCCCAAAAAGCCCGGAACCGCGCAAACCACCAAATCATGCTTAACAATGGTTTCTTGCAAAATTCTTTTATCTGTGACGTCTAAAGTCATCACTTCTAAATTCGTTTGTTTTGATTTAGCACGGTTCAATGCACTGACATCAATGTCCGTTAAAGTGACTTTATGTTTTTTCGCTAAATCAATGGCCATGGCACTTCCAACCATACCGGCACCTAATACGATAATATCGCTCATTTCTTAATTTTAAATTAAAATGGTAAATAAAAACTAGTTGTAGCTAAAAAGAAAAAAGGTTCATCAGAGCCCTGGAATGATTATCCATGGCATTCTACGAAATTGCTTATTTGACAAACCTTTCATTAACTACAATTATACCGAAAAAAATCGTCATTACGCTTAGAATTAAAATGAGAAGTCGTTATTTTGAAGGTTAAACAATGGAAGCATTCCGTTGACGAGTTGGAATAGAAAGAAATACTGATTATGCCCAGAGAGGTTGAAGTAAAGTCAATACTCAATAAAACCAAAAAACGAGATTCATGGTTTTTAGATGACTATTCGGTAAACCTGTACAGTAGTTGTTCGTTCAATTGCCTTTATTGCTACATCCGGGGAAGTAAGTATGGTAGTAATTTAGAAGAGAGTTTATCGATTAAAACCAACGCCATTGAATTATTGGACAAGCAGTTATCCAATCGGGCTAAAAAAGGACAATACGGCATTATTGTTCTCTCATCAGCCACTGATCCTTATTTGCAAATTGAAAAACGTTACGAGCTTACCAGAAAAGCATTAGAGGTTATCCTAAAACATCGTTTTCCTGTTCATATCATTACAAAATCTAATTTGATAGAACGAGACTTTGATTTATTAAATAAAATCAATGAAAAAGCCATTTTACCAGAGGATTTACAAACTTCATTAGGACGAGGAGCCATCATAAGCTTTTCGTTTTCTACTTTAGATGATAAGGTTGCCAGGATTTTTGAACCGGGAGCCCCACCTCCTTCTGAACGCTTAAAAAGCCTTGAACGTTCTTTAAAACAGGATTTTTTGAGCGGAGTCAGCTTAATGCCACTACTCCCATTTATCTCTGATACCAAGGAACATTTGAACGTTCTGTTTTCAACCTTCAGTCAACTCAAGGCGGACTATGTCTTACCTGCAACCATTACACTTTTTGGAGATTCTAAGGCTGATAGTAAAACTCTAGTTTTAAACGCCATTCGTAAACATTATCCTCATCTGGAGAAAAAGTACCTCAATTATTTTGCACAGGGATCAGAAATGCCTTTTTATTACCGTGATGCTTTTTACAAGAAAATGCAAGAGCTTTTAAAACAATACGAGCTATCCAACAGCATTTTGGAGGCTGCTGAACAAAAGAAAAAACGCCCGAACAAATAATTGAACGGACGTTTTCGGTTTTATAGTCAAATTCGTCTTTACGACTTCATTAAATCGACACTTCTGTTGATAAATTCTGTCAGCTCCTCTCCTCTCAACATACCTTGAGACAACATCGCCAAATCGGTTAATTGTTTAGCCGTTTTTGTTTTATTCGCCTTTTGCTTTTTGAGAATTGATCCTACCACAGGATGATTCACATTTACAGCTACAGAATACATTTCAGGGAAAGCTCCAAACATACCATTTCCACCGCCCATTTTTTGTTGTTCTTGCATTCTTCGCATAAACTCAGGTTGTGTAATGATTATTGGAGGATCTGTTTCGCTCATTGATTCTAACTGAATCGTGAATTTTTCCTTGTTCAGTACCTCTTCAAAAACAGGCTTTAACTTTTCTTTTTCTTCTTCTGATAATTTCGACGGAATTTCTTCGTCTTTTTTAATCAGGTTATCCAAGGTATCAGAATCTACACGAGCAAACGAGACATTCTCCAATTTAGATTCTAACTTTTGAATGTAATGAGGAGTTAATGGGCTATCAAGAATCAATACATCGTATCCTCTTTCCTCAGCTCCTTTAATAAATTGATGATGTGCATCTTTGCTGTTTGCGTAAAGAATCACCAACTTATCATCTTTATCGGTTTGGATAGCTTTGATTTTTTCCTGATAATCTTCAATAGTATAACACTCACCTTTGGTGTTCTTTAAAAGGGCAAATTTCTCAGCCTTTTCGTAGAATTTCTCCTCTGTCAACATTCCATACTCCACAAACACCTTTAAATCATCCCATTTTGCTTCAAAATCTTCACGGTCATTCTTAAACATACCATTCAATTTATCAGCCACCTTTTTGGTGATGTGCGAAGAGATTTTTTTCACATTTCCGTCAGCCTGTAAATAAGAACGAGAAACGTTTAATGGAATATCAGGAGAATCTATTACACCATGTAATAAGGTTAAGAACTCCGGTACAATTTCCTCTACCGAATCGGTAATAAATACCTGGTTTGAGTACAATTGAATTTTGTTCTTTTGAACTTCGATATTCTCTTTTAATCGAGGGAAGTAAAGAATTCCCGTTAGGTTAAATGGATAATCTACATTCAGGTGAATATGGAACAAAGGATCCTCAAAACTCATTGGATAAAGCTCTCTGTAAAAGCCTTTATAATCTTCATCTTTTAGTTCGGATGGTGATTTTACCCAAGCTGGCTGAGGGTTATTGATGATATTGTCTACTTCAACATCAACTCTTTTTGCATTTCCGTTCTCATCTTTCTCTCCTGAAGGATCCTCTTCTGAGATCGTCTTAGTTCCAAACTTAATTTCAACCGGAAGGAACTTACAATACTTATTCAAAATGCCCTCAACACGTGCTTTTTCCAAAAATTCCTTAGAATCTTCAGCGATGTATAGTACAATCTCTGTACCTCTTTCCTCTTTCTCAATCTCTGTAATTTCATACTCAGGAGTTCCGTTACTCTCCCATTGTACTGCTTGTGCCCCTTCTTTGAATGATAAGGTTCTGATTTGAACTTTATCCGATACCATAAAGGCTGAATAAAATCCTAAACCAAAGTGCCCAATAATCTGCTCAGCTCCTTCTTTTCCTTCATATTTTTTCACAAACTCCTCTGCTCCTGAAAAAGCAATTTGGTTGATGTATTTCTCAATTTCCTCTTCGGTTAAACCAATTCCTCTATCCTTAACAGTTAATGTTCCAGCATCTGCGTCCAGAATTACCTCTGTCAATAAACTTCCTAAATCTCCTTTAGCTTCTCCCGCCTGACTTAGTACTTTCAATTTACTGGTTGCATCAACCGCATTGGAAATCAACTCTCGTAAAAAGATCTCGTGATCAGAATACAAGAATTTTTTAATCAATGGAAAAATATTCTCGGTTTGTACGTTTACCGTTCCTTTTGTTGCCATTTTATAATCAGTTTAATTCAATTTTTTTTCTACAGATTTTCCTTTTCAAAACAAATGCCAAGACGAAAATTGTGACATTTTGTCTTAAACGGTCTGAAATCATTGCAGACAAATGACTAAAAACTGCTATTTTGGATGATAGAACTTCCTTTTTGTCGGAAGCTTAAAAGTCAAAACGAGGGTTAACTACAGTGTTGTAAATAGAACCAAAGGAATAATTGAGGCCTGTATTCATCCAGTAGTTATACCCCGAACCTAATTGCTGTTGTTGCAGCAGTACCTCCTCTGGCGTAGCCCCTTGTTTAGAGATATTGATTTGATTGTGATTCACACTAAAGCTTCCATTCACTCTCCACGAAAAGCCTTTAAATAACCGAACATTAAAGTTCATCCAAAAGGAAATGGAATTCAATGAAAAATCGTGTAAGTAGTTACGGTAAGTAATGGTACTACTGAGCTTTCCCCACTCTTTATTGGTTGATGCTCCCAAAATTAGCTTGTGCCATCCCACCAACTCCTCATCTTTATTAAAAACAGTCGTGTCATAATAATCATTGTAACGTCCACCAGCATGGTAAGCTACTATTAATTGTTTTTCATAAGAATCTTCATACTCAAAGACATCATACTCTATTCCAGCTCCCAAATCACCGTAAAATTTATAATTACTAAAAACTGAATTCCCTGCCTCTCCAAAAAATCCATATGACCAATGGTCACTAATTGAAATAATCTCCTGAGCTCTTAACCATGAGCTTTGCTGACGTGCCTTTGTTTCAACCCCATCGTAATTAAAGTAATTGAGATTTTGATCTCCCCCAGCCCGAATTGATAGTTTATTCTTTTCTGTAATGCGTTTTGCAGAAATATTCCCATAAAAATTAAGGGAGTTAGATGTTTCTTGACCATTGAACCACCCTCCAGCATTAAGTCCAAAAACCCAATTATTCCAAGGGTCATCCTCAGGTGTCAGTTCCATTGAAGTATCAGCTTCTTTGACATCTATTGTAATTAGTTCATCCATTCCTTTTTCCAACCAGAAACGTAATAACCCAAATTGCATATAACGCAATTGTGTTTTCCGTTTTTCATCCTGTGTCATGTTGACATCAATAGTGTACTCCAATGTATCCGTTAAATGAGCCAAATTTCCCATTCCAATAAACTGAATTCGTTCGGCCCATCCACCGGCTCCATTTCGCTGGCGGGTAAATAACAAATGTACCTCTGCTACTTTACGATCTCTCACAAAATTGACATGTTGCAAATTTTGTTTCATGAATGAAATGTCACAAAAATTGCAATCAATAAAAATGGCCAAATCATTGTTTGAAACAGAATCTCTATTTGGATTAAGATCCTGTGCCTGAGCTTGGATTGTAAAACCCAGTAGGAAAATTAACGTAACTAATCTCATGGGGTGCTTCGGTTTGTTTAATAGTGTTTGTGTGATCAGACGGTACAAATCTTGTGAAGAAAAGGATAAATCCGTATTTTTAAACAGGTAATTTTGAACATGTTAAAGTTTATTAACATAATCATTCTGACCGTTTTGGTTTCATTTTCAACTTCTTCGCAAGTTCCGCCGAAGAAGAATGTTTTGGCCGTGGGATTATTTACTGGAGCCCATTCATCATTAATTACCTATGCTTTTTTGCAGATGAGAGGCGATCAAATTACGGGAGCTCGTTTGGTTCGTGAAGATGTTTTTATGTACACCGCAATGGGGCATTGGCCTGGACTGGTAAACTTAGATAGAGAAAACCTCTTTGAAAAATATGGCGTAGATAGCTGCTTTTTAGTTTATGACGAATACGATAAAGTTGCAGGATGGTATGCCAAGCCTTTCAGACTATTATGGAAGCTTCGATTTTATGAACATCCTTACCAATTTGATACTCCTGGTTGGAGTCAGGGAAGAATAAAACCATCACTTTATCAAATGCAATTTATTAAGCAGGAATATGGTGTGAAAAATGTTTTAACTGAGTACTTTTACGGCGACACCCTCTTTAAATTACTGAGGGATGTCCAAAATCCACAATGGATTTCGTTATATAAAACTGCTGACTCAACCATTTTTAATCAAGGCCCCTAAATGAGCAAACCGGATAAACCCAATAATGATTCCATCAAAAAACTTCTTCAGGAAAGACGGAAGCATCAACAACAATCTAATCCGGAAAACCTTGTTTCCAAGCTATTAAAAGGAGATAAAAAGGCCTTAGCAGAGAGCATCACTTTAATTGAAAGTGAAAATCCCGATTTACAAAAAGCAGGGCAGCAAATTGTCATTCAATGCCTCCCACACGCCTCACAGTCTGTTAGGATTGGAATTACAGGTGTTCCTGGGGTTGGAAAAAGTACTTTTATCGAGAGTTTTGGAAGTTTTTTGGTAAACAGTGGTCGTAAAGTAGCCGTTTTGGCCGTTGACCCTAGCAGTGAACGTTCAAAAGGCTCTATTTTGGGAGATAAAACCCGAATGCATCGTCTTTCTGTTCATCCCGATGCATTTATTCGGCCAACGGCATCCAGCGGTTCATTAGGAGGAGTTTCCAGAAAAACACGAGAAACCATCATACTTTGTGAAGCAGCAGGATTTGATACCATATTGGTTGAGACTGTTGGAGTTGGGCAATCGGAAGTAGCAGTACATTCCATGACCGATTTTTTTCTTTTGCTAATGTTAGCCGGAGCAGGTGACGAATTACAAGGAATTAAACGGGGAATCATGGAAATGGCCGATACCATTTTGATTAATAAGGCTGATGGAGAAAATATCAAACGAGCCAATTTAGCCCGAGCCGAATATAAAAATGCGCTGCACCTCTTTCCTCCAAAAGAAAACAACTGGATTCCAAAAGTAGAAACCATCAGTGCTTTGGAAGATAAAGGAAACGAAAAGGTGGTAGAAATTCTCGACTCTTACTTTAACCAGGTAAAAGTAAATGGGCACTTTGATCTCAAAAGAGAAAAACAGCACCTCCATTGGTTAAAAGAAACCATCAATGAAAAAATATTGAGTTCATTTTATGAATCAGATGGCATTGGTGAACTCTTTAGTGATTTAAAACAAAAAATTATCTCGGGTGAAATAACTTCTTATCAAGCCGCAGATCGATTATACGAATTTTACCAGCATGGAAAATAGAACCTTTACCCTCAATCCGGACTCCGAGTATATCGAGTTAATGAAACTCCTCAAAGTAGAACAAATTGCCCAAACTGGAGGGCATGCCAAGTTGATCATTGAAGATGGTTTGGTGAAATGTAACGGGGAAATAGAGTTTCGTAAAAGAAAGAAATTACGAAAAGGTGATTTAGTTCAAATAGATGGAGTTGAAATAAAAATACTTTAGCTATTTTCGTTCAGACTCTTCTCTATTTCAGGAGAAAGTTTGAATTAAATCATGGATTACAACGAAGAGAAGTTCAAAGAACATATTAAGGCCGTTGTAGAGGCTGGCGAAGAAGACCATTCAATTGGAGAACGGGCACTTACCCTTGATGAGTTAAAGGAATTGGCCATTAGCATGGGGGTAACTGAAGAAGGATGGGAAAAACTGCTTAAAAAGGCTGAAACACATCTGAAATCAGCTGATGATCATCTGAAAGCACTCAATTTTAATGAAGCTATTTCGGAAGGAGAAAAAGCAACGGCAATTAATCCATATATCACCAACGGCAATTCGGTTTTAGCGAAAGCTTATATGATGTTATGGTTGGATGAACACAGTGATCATTTAAGAGATAAGGCCGAATTCCACGCTCGTCAGGAACTAAAAGTGGATCCAAAAGATATGGTGGCAATCAATGTCTTGAGCACCATCAACAAAAAATCTAAAATTTTAAGAGAAGACAATAACTCTCGTAAGAAAATTCTTATAGCAGTTGGAGTTATCGTTATATTATTTGTATTAGGGTTTGTCGTGTTTTCGTCAGGAAGTTCTCCTGATAAACCTGGTGAATCAGAAGTTTCAGAATCTTCCACTTCCTTTATTCGAGATGAATTGATTGAAGCCGAAGAAGATGTAAACTCAAAATGGAATTTAGTTGAAATTCAAATTGAACGACGAAATAACTTGGTTCCCGAATTATTCAAAGCCATTGAAGGTTCACATGAAGACATGGACGTTTTAGAAGCGACCATTGGTGATTTAAAAGAAAAAATCAGCAAAGCAGAAGGAGAAGAACGATTCAAACTTGAAAATGATCTCGAATTAAAAATCAATGAGGCTAAAGCGTTAGCTTCAGAATATGCCAATTCAGATAATATTGAAAAATTAATGATTCAGATAGAAGGCTCTGAAAATCGCATTGCCTTTGAAAAGAAAAGCTATAACGAAGCCGTAAAACGCTATAATATCCTGGTTAAAAAACACAAAGAGGAATTCCCAGACTATGAAATCAAACCTTATTTTGCCGACTAAACTAAAAGCACACATTCTATTCGCCTTGTTTGTTTTGACAAGCGGATTTGGAATTAGTCAAACCTACAATCCAAACGATCTTAAAGAACCTGTTTTTGATAGTACTGGATTTGTCATTGATCCCGATCATGGAATTGTTGACGAGTGGCGGTACTCCATGCATGGTTCAAGAAAAACTTACTTTTTTGCTCGTTATGTTGAACCTGTTTGTGTTCGGGTAAATGACATCAAAAATCCATCCGACATTGATGAATTTGCCGATGAATTGGTTGACTTATGGGATTTAGAAGATAAAACCAACGGTAGATTCGTTTTTCAATTGGTGGTGATAAATAAAGAACGAATTGTATATCGCTTTGGAAGCAAAATGGAAGAATTTTATGATGATGATTTCATTGATGAATTAACGGCTGATATTGAATCCATCCACTTTTCCGGAGCGACGGGAACTGGAAGTTTCGTTTCAATTTCTAAACTAGGAAGTCACATCTTTGAGCAAATAGCCTATGACTCTGAAATTTCATCTTATGCCAATGGAGCACACATTCATTCTTTTTATCCGGACAAAGTCCAAAAAAGTAATGGTACTCTTACTACAATGGATGACTCTCCTTACCAAACAGGAGCTGCAAATAGCCGAATGAATGCTGAAAATGGAGAAAGTGAGCGTGAATATTTTTCAGGGCTATCTTCAAGAGAAATTCAAACCAATTATGCACGAATTAATACCAGCGGACTCATTTCAGACATCCATGATGTTGTCAATCAAAGAGAAGTAAACAATAGCCGAGTTACAGACCCTCACTTTCTCTTAAATGATATGGCTATCGCCACGATTGACTCTATTTTAATTGAAACAGAAAATGAAACGGGTTATGAAGTAGCTGTTGTCTGCTTAAACTCTATTGGTGACAACGATCCGCATGAATGGGGAACAGAACTATTTAACCTTTGGGGTATTGGTGAAGCACGTCAGGACAATGGTTTATTGATGTTATTAGTTAACGACATTCATCGAATTGAGTTCATTACCGGAAGAGGGACTGAAATTGTTTTAACCGATGGTATGTGCTATGACATTCAGCAAGAGGAAATGGTACCTCATTTTAAGAACGACGATTATGTTACCGGAATGATTCGAGGAACGCAGGCTGTTGCAGATGTTTTTTACGGAAATCCGCCAGATTATTACGTTTACGACGATTACAACAGTGATGATGATTACTATGACGATGAATTTGATTATGAATATGAAGCTGTTCCATTCTTTGAACAACCATTTGTAAGAGGTTATTTAATCTTGTCAGGTTTTTTGACTGCAGTTTGGATGATATTCCTTGTCCTATCTTTCTTTATGAAGAGTTTGCATAAGCGATATCATACTATGAAATTTTTTAGCCTGACGCTTATTCCGATCCTCTTCCCTGTTCCATTTATCATTTTGTATTTCATCACCAAAAGTTTGATGGAACGCTGGAGAAACACGGTTCGTTTTAGTACAAATAGTGGTGAACAAATGCACCGCTTAGGAGAGAGTGAAGAAGATAAGTATCTGAAGAAAGGTCAAATTGCTGAAGAAAAAGTTAAATCCATTGATTACGATGTTTGGATTACTACTAACGGCAAAGAAGTACTGATTTTAGCCTATAAACGCTGGTTTACTAAAAACAGAAAGTGCCCAAGCTGTAAATACAAAACGTATTATAAAGAGTACAATAGAACCATCACCAGTCCAACTTACACCAGTTCAGGAATGGGTGAAAAGAAATACAAATGTGAAAACTGTGGTCATTCTAAAGTGACTCGTTACACCATTCCAAGATTACAAAGATCATCTTCTTCGGGGGGTAGTTCTGGAGGTTCTTATAGCAGTGGCGGTGGATCATACAGCAGTGGAGGTTCTTCTTACGGAGGTGGTAGTTCCGGAGGTGGTGGAGCTGGATCGAGTTGGTAATTTGGCACGGTAGTTGAATCTAGGTTTTCAGGAAATTAAAAGCAGAAGCTATGAAAACCTTAGTATTACTTATAGCCGGACTTGGTATTGGTTTGGGAATTCACGGACAAATTCCTCCGGCTAAAAAGACGGAAAGTAAAACCTATAAGATCAAAACTTCAAAAGAGACCGTTGAGTCTCCAAAACCTGCTATCTTAAAAGCAGGCAAATTTGAGGTAACACATTACAGTATCTTAAGTTTAGAGCCACCTTCAAACAAGGTTTTAGAGAAGATTGTAGGTTCTACCATAGAGGTTGGAGCAACAGAATTTAAAGGTTCTAAAATTGACAATCAGCACTACTCTATTACCGAAGTTCAACTCATGCAAAGTGGAAATTTCATTTATCAAACTTTTGGACGTGCTTTGAGAGCTCCCGAACCTAATTTACCTGCTCAAATTTATGTACATAAAACTAATAATTCCGACGTATTTGGCATTGTTCAGCTAGAAGGAGGACAACTAGCAATTCCCTACAAAGGAGTATTGCTATTCTTAAAGCCATTGCTCTAAGAAAAATCCTGTTTAGCCCAAACACAATTTATTTACTTTTTACGATTACAAAAGCCATCCTAAGATATTGGGTGGCTTTTTCTGTTACTTCTTGTTGAAAAGAGAATTAGATTTATGAGATCAAAACAAAAATTATTCGCCAAATTTGTTTCTCAAGATGACAGAAAAGCCTTTAATACTCGTAACAAACGATGATAGCATCATAGCTGGGGGAATTGCAGCCCTCGTTGAAGCCATGAAAGAACTTGGTGACGTTTTAGTTGTTGCACCCGATAGTCCACAAAGTGGAACCGGACACGCTATTACCATTCATCACCCACTTCGTTTAAGGAAATCGAATGAATTCAGTAATATAGAAGCCTACACTTGCTCAGGAACCCCTGTGGATTGTGTAAAATTGGCGATTTACGAGATTTTAAAAAAACGCCCTACCCTGCTTGTTTCGGGAATTAACCATGGTTCCAATGCAGGAACCAATGTATTGTACTCAGGAACAATGTCAGCAGCAGTTGAAGGAGCTATTGAAGGAATTCCAGCTATAGGTTTTTCATTGTTAGATCATTCTGCAGAAGCTGATTTTACAGCCTCAGCAGTTTATGCTAAGAAAATTGCCCAATTGGTTTTGGACAATGGAATTCAAAATGGTACCTGTTTAAATGTGAACATCCCTAAAGGAAAAGAATCAGACATAAAGGGTATTAAAATTTGTCGTCAGGGTCGCGCTTTTTGGGAAGATACTTTTGATAAACGAAAAGATCCTTTTGGAGGTGAATACTTTTGGTTAACCGGAGAATTCAGAGAAACCGATAAAGGGGAAGATACCGATATGTGGGCATTGGAACATAATTATGTTTCAGTTGTACCTACTCAGTTTGACATGACAGCACACCATCTGATCTCAAATTTAAATTTGTGGGATTTCAAATAGAAAATTAAAAAGGAATGAAGAAATTGGATAAAGCGATTTACGGGGTATTATTTGGAGCTATTTTACCAATTATAGGCTTCCTATTGTCCTATGTCGTAAAAAACCGGGGAGGTGCAGTAGATTTTCAAACATATGTTGAAATGACACTAAATCCTTCTATTGATCAGCAGGATATTTTAATTTTCTGCATTATTCCAAATATGTTTTTCTTCTATTTCACCAATTTTAGATGGAAAATGTATGAAATGACCAAAGGTTTAGTTGCCGTGACTTTATTACTCGGCCTAGCCTTATTCATCATTACTTACTAAGCGTTTTCTTCTTTCTTCAAAATTGTACGGATATCGGAGATTTTAAAAATTCCGAATACAAATCCGCTCACAGCAGCTAATCCTAAGAGAGTTAAAAGTGTTATAAATACAGGCAAAGAACTTTGTTCGGTCAACAACCAATAAGCTCCGAATAAAAGTCCTGTAAAAAGGATAAAAGCCCCGTACAATTTAAAGTTAATCTTCAGCTTAAAAATTCGGTAGGCAAAAATAATTTGCAGTAAAACTGTTGTTGACTGGGTGATTAAAGTCGCTAATGCAGCTCCTTCTGCCTTCCACAAACGAATAAAGATAAAATTGAGTACCACATTCAATACCAATCCAAAAATGGCCATTCCATTCAAATAACGCAAACTTCCATTAGCTGTAAGTAAGGTTCCAAATACATATCCCAAAGAAATGGGAATAAAACTCAAAATCAAATAACCAAAAGTAATCGCCGAATTTTCAGGAGCTGTTGGATAGCGTAAATGAATTAAATCTCCTTGATACAAAAAGCCTATCATGGCCACTGTTAAAGATATACCTAGTAGAATACGAAAAGCTAATTCTAACATTTCTGCTACCGATTCTTTTTTCTTGATAAGGGTTGAAAAGATAGGCAGTAGTAAACCAGCAAAGAGCAATGCAAACATACTCACGGCATCTAACAATCTAAATCCTTGTGCGTAAACCCCTGCCTGATAATCTCCATCCTCCAATAATCGTTCTAACATCACCGCATCAATTCTACTGTAAAACATCATCAACAAAATGAGCAGAGCGTAAGGAAAGCTTTTTCGTAAAATAACTGCCGAAAAAGTCTTTTTAATGTCTGGCTTAATTTTCCCGACCTTTGGAATTAGCATTAGCAGGGATATCAAAGCTGAGATACCATAAGCCGCTGTTTGAGCATAAACAAACCATTCTATCTTCATTTCTCCTCCAAACCAACTGGTCCACAACAAAACTGAGCAAATCAAGATGAGTAAAAAACGATCTAGAATAGAAATAAACGAATCTGTTCTAAACAAGTGTAATCCGGCAAAATTGGAACGGCAAAACTGAATAATTGCTACCAGGAATTGGTTGAGCATTAAGATAGAAAGGAGATAAAACTCTTTTCCACTATATCCAACAAATAATCCCGCTCCCAAAGTAACCGAAGCATACAAAAAGAACAATACAAAGCGAAGAGAGAGTATTTTATAAAAATGCTTCTCAATTAAATGCGGATGCTGTGCTATGTTTCGGGTATTGTAATTGGTTAAACCAAAATCCAATAAAATATTGAGCAAGAAAGAAAAATTAAGCAAAGAGAAATAATTTCCGTACACAACTTCCCCCACCCTGTTTTGCACCTCAGCATCAATTCCGAGAATGTAAAATGGCTTTACCAAAAGGTTAAGTACAACAACTAATATGAGGTTGGATAAAAATTTCCGCTGCATATAATTCTAATCCTAATGAAATACGGAATTTACAGGGATTTGTTTTGTTTTTGAGTAGAATCAATACTCACTCCTTTTCTCTTCTTCTTCAAAAGTCAGAATTTAGCAAAAGAGAAATTGGTTGATGAATTGTCTATCATCGTTGATTTTCAATACTTGATACAATCTCCTTTTCTTAGCTTTAATTAAAATTTAAATCCGCAATTTATGGCCCGAATGCATTTATTTGAGTTTGAAGATTTAAAATGGTTTCCAACTTCAATACGTAATTACGGAACCGACTTTTTGCAGTTCATTACCAATAAATTTGATTTTTATAAAGGTGTTATCCCCATACTGGAAGAGGGAATTAAAGAAGCTGGAAACAATCAAATTATTGATCTGGCTTCTGGAGGAGGAGGCGGTTGGAAATCAATCTCCAAACATTTAAAGGATAAACAGCCACACTTAAAGATTAAACTGACGGACTACTACCCCAACCTGGGAGCTTTAAAACGCATGCAAGAATTTGATTCTGAAATCTTTGATTATGAAACAGAATCTGTTAGTGCGTTAGATGTTCCAGAGCATTTAAAAGGACTACGAACACAGTTTTTGTCCTTTCATCATTTTAAAAAGGAAGATGCTCGTCAAATTTTGCAAAATGCGGTGGATTGTGATTCTCCCATTGCCATTTTTGAAGGTCAGGTAAGAGATTTCCCTCATTTACTGAAGAATTTCTTTTCTCCTATTAGTGTTTTAATTGCAACACCTTTTATTACTCCTTTTAGCTTTGGACGCTTGTTCTTCACTTACATTTTACCCATTGTTCCTCTATTTGTATGGTGGGATGGCATTGTTTCTGTCCTACGAACTTATTCAGTGAAAGAAATGGAAGGTTTAGTTGGTGAATTAAAGGGAAATGAAAGATTTGAATGGAAAATTGGAAAGCATAAAGAAAAAGGAATTACAGTTCCTTACTTGTTAGCTTATCCTAAGAAAGCATAAAAAAGGGCGCCATTCTAGTGGCACCCTTTCTCAATATATTGATTGAACGATTATTCTATCGCTCTAAAATTACCTTTTGGTAGTTCTTTTGGTCTCCCATTTGAACCTCAATGGTGTAAACACCTGGAGCCAAATCAGCAGTATTAATTGTTGCTTCATTTTTACCTGAAGCCATTTCTTCCGCTCCCTGCGTCCAAACAATTCTTCCGTTAATGTCCATTAATTGCAATGAAACAGTAGTTGGTTGAGAAAGTTCAAAAGCTACATTTAATTGGCTGTCAAACGGATTTGGATAGCAATCAAAAGAAACTGTATTCTCTAATTCATCCGTTCCTAATCCACATGAGAAGTTCGCACGACAAACAATGGCTCTAGGACTTGCTAACCAGAAGAAAGTTCCGTCACCGTCATAACCATAAACCATTTGATCTGGTACAGCCTGCGCTTGCGCAAATTCAGTGTCTGTTCCTCCATAGTGTCCAGCACATACTAACATCAATTCTCCAGCAGCTACGTAAGCAGGGTCGTCCATGATTAATGAAACAACTTGTCCCACATCAGCGGCAGTTACATTATAGTCTTCTGTTTGACCTCTCCACTCCCATTCAGAACCATTCCAAACATATACTACACCATAAACTACTTGTCCTTCGTTAGTAGCCAAGTTTGAAATTCCAATTTCAACACATTCTACCTCATCATCTACAAAAATTTCATGAACATTACCAATTCCAAAGGTGAATCCTCCGTTTCCTGACCAGTTTGAGATACCTCCAGATGATCCTGTTAAACCATCTGTCAAATTATCCAAACCATAGATGCTCGATGTAATTTGGAATTGATCCGTAAACTCATTATTGGTTAAGTCTCCATCAGTAACACCATCAATAACAGCTGTATATGTTGCAGTATAGTCTCCTACAGCATCAGGTGTCCAGGTTGTAGTAACATCAAAAGTGTCTAACTCAGTTGAATTCAAATCACCAGTAGAAGATGTACCTGAAAATACAGATCCTGTTCCGTCATTTAAGTCAAAAGAAACTGAGATATCATCCAACACCTCTCCGGTATTATTTGAGATACCTCCTCTAAAAGTAATTGGAGAAGGTTGTGATAAAGGAATTTTGTAGTGTTGGTACTCGTTTACTCCTCCATCTTGCCAAAAACCATTTTGCATGATAATATCATTTGGTTCAGCTGGGCTTAAGCTAATATCGTCAATACTCCAGAAGTAAACTCGAGCACTCCATCCAAAACGAAGGTAAACGGTTGATTCTCCCGCCGCGATTGGTGAGATATTTAAAACTACAATATCCGGATCGTCAGAGAAAGTGTTATCTGGAGTTCCTCCGGATACGTCATATGAAGTCCATGAAGAACTATCATTACTTACTTGAACAATCATAGCAACTCCATTGTTGTAACGGAATGTTTGCTCAAAACGCAAGATTACAGAGGTCTCTCCTGAACAATCAATAGCAGAAGTTCCAAAATAAGAACTTAAATATTCATAAGTAGTACCAGAAGGTTGTCCGTAAGTGTAATGGTTTGCTGAATCGTTATCACAGATTAGATATCCGTTATCAGCGGTTGTTGAATTCATTGGATCATTGGCACTCATTCCGTCATCTCCATTCCAATATCCCCAGGTACCGTCAAAAGTGTAAGTCCATGGGCAAATTCCAGAAGAGTCAATAATCGCCCAGTCCGAAGGGAATCCACTACCGAAATCTTCTTCCCAAAAAGGTTCAGCTCTATCCGAGTTTATAATTCCTGTGTGTCCTGGTGCAGGTCGTGTGGCAGTTTGATCTTTTGAAGTTGTTTGTGCATTTACTGCAAAAGTGACAACCACCATCCAAAAGGCTAGTAAAATTTTTTTCATCATAGTCCAGATTAATATTAATTAAATCTAAGTTATGTAATAATCTGCATCTTACTTAAAAAAAATAATACAAATGGTCGTAAAATTCTACAAGTGAACAATATTTAACTTTTTCCCATTTTGACTTCTGATAAGCGGAAAATTTTAAGTGTTGATGGTCTCTTTTAAATCAACTGACACAGCCATTACAGATCAAATAAGGCAGATTGTTAATTTATTTGACCCAAAAGAGTTTGACATCCGTAGATTAAATTTATTTTTGCGAAAAAAATTTTTATATAATGAGTATAGCAGCATTGTACGAAGGTGGAGAGAGAAGACAAGATAAAGGTCATTTCAGAAACATGGTTTTAATTGCCAGAGCAGATGGAATCATTACTGATTCGGAAAGAGCTTTGTTAGACAAAATTGGTTCTTCAATTGGACTTTCGGACGTAGAGATCAACGAGATGATCAAAAATCCTACAAGCTATGCTATCAATCCTCCAACTGACCGTACAGAGCGTTTTGAGCAAATTGTTAATTTAATTCAAATGGCTCAAGCCGATGGAAAAATTCAGGATGAAGAAATATCAACTATTGAACGAATTGCCGTTGGAATTGGATATAAAAGCATTGACGACGTAGATGTCGAAAGTATTTTGGCCTTGATAATACGAGGTGAAGACACAGAAATTATTATCGAAGAGTTGTTGTAAAACAACTCTTTTTTTTGTCTATAACTCTCCTACTGATCCAACTTTGAAAAGTTGCGGAAGATTATTTTTAAATCCATTAGGTAGGAATGGTTCTTAGCGTAAATTAAGTTTAAGCGCGAAATTCCATCCTGATCCAATTGTGCATCAGGAACCATTAGACGGGAACTTAAAATCCCTCTTTTAATTTGCGGAAGCTTTAAATTAGAGACATGCTCTATTCGCGTATACCCCACAAATGAAAGACTTCCTAACAGCACCCTAAACATATTCCCCATAAACTTTCCTTTTTGTTTAAATCCCCACATTAAAACTGGAGATAAGAGGATAAACAAAAGAGCTAACACAAGGTCAATAGTACGTTTATTACGGCGATTCGAGGGTTTATTAATTCTATTAATATCCAAAACATACAAGTCTCCTTGAGAGTCAATTGAATTGGATCCAATCAAAAAAGAGGTTTCAGGTTGTGCAATTTTAAAATCAACATCTTTCCCTTCTAACTCCAACATTTTGGAAATAATTTGGTCCGAAGCAACGTACTTAGCACAAAAGATGACTTCATCAATCTTACGAATGTCTATAATTTGATCTAACTGATTTAGTGAACCGGTATATGATTTATCCGAAGAGGGTTCGACAGATAAAAATTCGATGGATTGGATACGAGAATTGGTTTGTTGCAAAAGTTGCGAAACCCGTTCTGCTTCTTCCATCTCTCCCACAATGGCGAACTTTTTATTCTTATCACCTCCAATGCGGTGAGATGGGACAGTAAAGTGTAAAAGGGCCCGTGATGCCAAATAATACAATAGAACCCAGCTTCCACCTAATAGAACTATTAAACGAGAAAACTGATAATCTTTTGACAATAAGGCATAGGCCATCAATATTAAAGCTGTTCCAACAGCTGATCCGGCAATATTTCGGAATAATCGGATTGGTTTATCATATCCGCCGGTAAAAAACTGGGCTAAGAACCAAGCAACGCCATAAATCGGCAGTGCATACCACAAAAGATCATCTGGAATATCAATTCCCTCGATCTTCTCATACTGAAAGGCAATGAGGAATAAACCAAAAATTATTACACTCATGTCGACCAAAGGCAAGAGCATCTTTTTAAACAGACGATTCGCCACTGCCAAAGAGGCACGGAAGTAAATAGCCAAATTTATGAGTGCTGAATAAATACGGGCATTTTTGCTGGAAAAGTGCTTTCGCGCAAAAATGATCATCGCATTGTAAAAAACAAAAACGTAGTTAACGCTACTCTTCTTTGTACTTTCTCCTTTATAGTGAATAATTCGGGTTCCAGGAAAATAATAGTTCTTAAATCCGCCCAAAACGATTCGATAACTCAAATCAATATCTTCTCCATACATGAAGAAATCCTCATCCAACAAACCAACTTTGTCCAGAGCCTCTTTACGCATAAGCATAAACGCTCCTGATAAAATTTCAATTTCGTGCGTTTGATCCTTATCCAAATACGAAAGATGGTAACGACCAAAGCGTTTTGAACGAGGAAAGAGGCGTGACAAACCAAATATCTTATAAAAAGCATCTTTAGGAGTAGGAAGCCCTCTTTTAGACTCTGGTAAAAAGTTTCCTTTCCCATCAATCATTTTAACCCCTAAACCTCCAGCATCAGGATGAGCATCCATAAAGTCAACCACCTCCTTAAAGGTCATTTCCTCTACAATAGTATCCGGATTCAACAAAAGGTGATATTCTCCTTTCGCAATTCGCAAAGCTTGATTGTTTGCTTTAGAAAAACCAACATTATCCTTATTTGCGATTAATTGAACCTCCGGGAATTTAGCCCGCACCATCTCTACCGAACCATCAATGGAATGATTATCAACCACAAAAACTTCTCCCTCAACATGCTTTAAAGCTTCCATAGTGGAATTAAGGCATTGTTCCAGAAAGAACTCTACATTATAGTTAACTATGATAACCGATAATTTCACTCAGTTCGTTTTTTATTGAGGTCCGAATCTTTGATAAGGGCAGTGTGCAAAGTAATTTTTCTTTTGTGCAAACGTGTCCAAATAGGTCTTATTACTCCTGAATGGACAGAAATGTTCGTGTAATCACCAAAAAACACATCGTCTGTTGGTAAAAAAGGACTTTCGCTGATCTTAAAATTTTCAAAAGTCTCCCCTCCATCAGTGGAGCGAGCCAAATAGACATCCGTTTTATTTACCGCTTGTTCTCGACGATCATAAAAAACAAAATACAAATAGCCATTTGTTTGATCAATGGTCATCCAAGTAAGAAACTGATGTTTTTTAGAATCATCATTATTAACTCGCTTAGGTTTGGACCAACTCTTACCTCCATCGGTTGATTTAGCCAACCAGATATCTGTATTATCCTCTCCGTTTCGTTGATCGGCCCAATTGACATAAACGGTTCCTTTAAACCTTGACTTTGAACGATCACAAGTTGTAACGGGAAGACCATTTGAACGGTAAATACCAGGTATTTTAATTACCCATCCGTTAGGTTGAGTAGCCACAAAGCGTTCCTTTGGCAGCCAGGTTTTCCCCTCATCAGTGGAAAAATTAAACCAAATACTATCATCTCTTGACCAGCACACATAAATTTCACCATTTGGCCCTACAGCCGGAACGGCACCTTCTGCCGTTTTATCATTGTCTTTACAATCTCCAGGAACAGCAGAAATAACTGTTGGGTCACTCCAGTTTAAACCACCGTCGGTACTTTTAGAAAAAAGAATATTACTATAATCAGTTAGTTCTTCCGAAGCATAAGCATCAAACTGTGTCCAGGTCATGTAAAGGTGATTGTTCGCTGTATTAACCACTGCCCATTCTTTATCATGGAATTTACTATTAGCGACCGTTCTCCCCTGATATTTGCGAAACTTGCCTTCAATTTTGTCCGACCGTTGGCATATCATTCCTCCAATAAGCCGTTCTCCTTTAATGTTAGATAAATGGAAATAGTAATAACGTTGCAAGGTGTCAATTAACATGCATGGATCTCCATGAACACCCCATTTAGACTTGATGGATTTAGATTTCCAACTTTCCCCTCCATCAATTGAATAATAATAATCGTTGAGTACCGAACCTGCAATGATCTCATTGACATTTTTAGGATTGATGTAAATGGATGGCTCCACCTGAGAATAACGATACTTAGCCTTTTTAGGCAATGGCAAAGTCACATTTTTGTATTGTGAATACGACACAAAAACAAAGAGTAGACTACAAAGGGTTAAAAAGAATTTCATACTTAGAAAGGATACCCAATTCCGAGACTAAAGTTAATTCGATGCGGATTAGTCCATTTAAAAGTTTCTGAATATACTGCATCGATCTGACTCAGGTAAATTGGCTTATGTTGTTTGGTGATCCAACGTTCGGTTTCAGGTAAATAAGGATTGTAGATTGGAACTGCCATGTCCAAACGAATAATGAGGAAGTCCAGGTCAGCTCTCATACCAAATCCACCACCAAGAGCCGATTGCTCAAGAAAACTATTAAATCGGAAAGCAGCAACACTTGGATCATCTTTTGGTAAAATCATCCAAATATTTCCAGCATCTGCAAAAAGGGCTCCTTCTAAAATACCTAGCATCTTAAATCGCCACTCAACATTCAACTCCAATCTCATATCTCCAATTTGAGTTTGGGTGAGATCAGGATCTATATACTTCTGTGTTGCTCCTGGTGCCATGGTTCGGGCAGGAAAAGCTCTAATGTCGTTGGAACCTCCTGCAAAGAAGCTGTGCTCATAAGGCATGGATGGTGAATTTTGATATGCAAAACCAGCCCCTGCCATTAGTCGATAGGCTATTTTGTGTCGATCATTAACGTGTTGATTTGCGACATACTGCACATCAAATTTGACAAACTGGGTATATGGAACTCCCAAAATGGTTCTTAAACCATTTGTGTCCAAAGCAGATTTTCCGGCTCCAACACCATACAGTACATTCCCTGATTCCATCAAACTCACTTTAACATCGTGAATGTGCTTAATATTCTTGTTAATTCGACGATTGGCATTTCGGTTATTATAATGCCAATTAACCTTGATAGATGTGGTTAAGTGATCAGAATATGAATTCAATAGAAAAGGGTCATTCAATTCAGCTAAATCTTCTATAAAGAATTGTTCCTTATTCAGTTTTACAAAGTTAAAGTTGATCAAATCTACTTTCCATTCCCTTGTTTTTCCTTCTCTAAAGTTCCAGCTATAAGCAAACTCTCCCAAAAACCGGACAAACTCTGAACGTCTTTGCACATTAACCAAGGAGGTATACTCAGTTGAAGGATAAAGTCTTTTAGAAAAATTATCCTGCCACTTCTTAGGCATTGGAACCAACTTGGGGAAAGTTAATGAAAGGGATGGTCCCCACTCAAACGTATTGATTCGGCTCAAAAAGCCAGTAGCGGAAGAATCTGCTGTTCGAGAGATATTAGGCTGTGCCTCAACTCCCCCGACAAAAGAAACTTTTAACCGTTGAGCTCCTCTAAAGCAATTTCTATTGGTATAGGTCAATGCTCCTGAAATCCCCAATACACCATTGGTATTAGTTGTCCGAGGTTCCATTAAAAAGCTCTGCCGTTTTTTAGGAATCAAGTGATAGGTAACAACAACGCTGTCTCCCTTAATATCTTTTGGGTCATAATCTATTTCCATGGTTATGGAAGAAAAAACGTCCAGTTTGTTCAAGGTTCGGTATGATCGCTCAACGTAGTATTCTTTATACCAATTTCCCATTTCCAGGAAATTTTGGTCATCCAGTAGGTCGGGTTTCAGAAATGGTTTTTCGTTATAGATGAAATTCCCTTTTCCATCAATGCGAATGGTATCCAGCAGTGAGTATTTTTTGTTCACCATTTCTTCTATTCCTAAGGAGTCACATTTTTTCCTGAAGAGGTGAAAGCCATTTTTGAATGAAGAAGTGTCGGGATTGTAAAGCAAAAAGGTAACATCACTGACATGATAAGTTTTATGCCTTAAGTTTACCATTGTGTTTGTGACAGTATCCTCATAAGTCTTCTGCTTAATGAAGATTTTGACGACTGCATCATAGTTACCAAAAGAAGTATCCACTTCATAGTTGATATAACTTTTGTTAAACTCAAAATAAGCATTGTTACGACAGTAAGAGGCAAACCTTTCTCGCTCAGCATCCAATTTTTCCTCATCAAGCGGATCTCCTACTACAATGTTACTGTTCTCCAGGCCTTGCATTTTGTCATAAAGCTTTATCAAACCTCTATTCCGAGAAATAGAATCAAAGGTGATAGCCTTGATAATATATGGCTTTCCCGATTCAACTTGAAAGGATACTGTTGCTTTTTTCTTTCGTTCGTTGTAATAGACCGTGTCTTCTACATTCCCGTAATAAAAACCGTGTTTCTTCAGGTAAATCTCAAGCTGCTCTTTGGTTTTTCGCATTTTGAAGGTATCCAGCAATACAGGTGGTTCACCGGCATTTACTCTTACCCATTCTCTCCAACCTAATTTTACAGGCTTTGGTTTAATGATCTTTTTGCGGTAAAACTCTTTGCCCTTTTTCTTTGCCTTTTTAATACGTTTTTCATTGATACGATCCTCTTTGTCCTGACGTTTATCGTTCTTTTTCTTAAACTTTTTCTTTTTTCGATCTACCTGTTTAGCATGACGCGTTGTATCAATACGATTATAAACAAAGAGTTTGAATTTTCGATTTGGAACAGGACGAATCAATTCCTCCATTTCGGCATCATCCAAAATGGAATGTCCACTCTCCCATTCTACTTCACCGTCCTTTTCAGTTTTAAATTGAATTTCGTTTTTATCCAGCAAATAAGCACCTTCCTCCACATACTTTGCTTGCCGACAAGCCATTAAGCTGAGTAAACTAAGGCTAAAAATAAAATATAGTAGCGGGCGCTGATTCATAAAACTGTATCTTTGCAAAAATAACCGAATCGCAGAATGTCCCTCACAAAAAACGAAATAAAATTCATTAAATCCTTACAACAAAAAAAGTTTCGGGAACAGGAAGGTGTTTTTGTTGTCGAAGGTCCAAAACTTCTACAAGAATTAAACGAGGCTAAAGCACTGAATATTGTTAAGGTTTACGCTACTGAACGATGGAATGGAAATCCTGGTTCAGAAGTTGATTTTGAAGTGATTTCAGAAAAGGATTTAGAACGTATTTCTGGCTTCAAAAGCCCCAATGAGGTATTGGCAATTGTAGAGATCCCAAAAACTGCTCAAGTCGACTTAAATTCGATTGAAAGTTGCTTGATTTTGGATGGCATTAACGATCCGGGAAATTTGGGGACTATCTTGCGAACGGCTGACTGGTTTGGCATTTCAACTGTTTTTGCTTCTGCCGAGAGTGTTGAAGTTTACAACCCAAAGGTTATTCAATCCTCGATGGGAGCCATTTTCAGAAGCACTTATGTTCGTACCGAACTTTCCTCTACTATTCAGGAGTTGAAAGAAGCAGGATTTGAAGTTTTGGGGGCTGAGATGAATGGTACGGCTCTTAACGAAAAGAAATTCGATAAAAAGTTTGCCCTGGTAATGGGGAGTGAATCGCATGGTATTAGTGAAACACTTCAGTCTCTCCTGGACGAAAGTATAACCATTCCGCGCTTTGGAAAGTCTGAATCCCTAAACGTTGCCATGGCCTGTGGAATTATACTATCTCATTCAAAACTTTAATTCTCTTTATTCAGAGGAAAATGAATAGAACTCCTGATTGGACTTTAGCCAACGACTAGTCTTTTTTAGCGCTTCAAGATCCAGCCCTTAATTCCTGTACCCTCTTCAATATTTTTGATTCCCTGCTGAGCGTTTACCCTGTCCGTATAACACTGCGCGGAGACGTAAGTTAGCTCGCTTCCCTCAATCAAAGTTACCGGATAACCATCAGCTTCCAAATCGGCTTTGAGATTGGTAGCATTCTCCGGAACAGAAAAACTACCAACAATTACGTGGTACATACAACCTTGTGGATTGTATTTTGCTGTTTTTTTACTCCGCCCTTCTTTGGATAACATTCCAATTTTAGCAGATTGTTGGACTGAAGCCATATTCTCGGCAAGGGACTCGTTTTTCTCTTCTTTAATTTCTATTAAATCAGTTTCTTCTTCAACTTCCAAATTAGACGAAACCTGTTCTTGTTGAGCCAAAGATTCAGTGATCTCTTTTTCTTGCAGTTTAATGCTTACCCAATCAGGAGTTTTTATATGAACATAATCTGCTTTGGGAGTGAGCGATGAAGTAGTTTTCTCCATTCCACTCAAGGCAACATCAGGAGAAATAAACGACGCCACAACACTTTCTTTATCAGCAGAGTCAAAACCCTCTTTACCAGCACTTTCAACAGCACCACCTGAATCTTTAAAAGAACCTCCTAACTCCCTGAGTCCTGAATTGGTTTGAACATAAAAATCGTCAAATTCTAAGTACCCTTTTAAACCTCCATTCAATGCTAAAGCATGATCTTCTTCGGCAGGCCGGAGTTCAAAATCACGGAATATCTCAATGCTACCAGAATAACAAGCTACCCACAATTCTCCTTCTTTCCAATTCCCGCAAATGCCTATTGGCTTTGCTGCGGTTTCGACCTCCTCCGAGACGGTCATAGTAGCTGTTTCAATTTTGCTAAAGGTGTTTGAAAAGTAATTGACCACATAGAGATAACGTTCATCCGCTGAAAGAGCCATAGTTCTTGGTCCTGCTCCGACCGAACAACTTTTTAACTCCTCTGTTTCAAGATTGATTTTAACCACTTCATGCGTCGAATTTAACGAACAGTACAAATACTTATCATTTCCAGATAAAATAAGGTGCCGAGGAGATTTCCCAACGTTAGCCATGTAGCTTACCTCGTAAGTTTTAAGGTCGAGCCGGGCAATTTTAGTTGATCCCATAACCGTTACAAAGGCTTCCGAATTATCTTTCTTAATAGCAACTCCGCGGGGATGGGGGCCAATAGAAACGCGTCTAACCTCCTCCTCTTTCTCCACATCAATGATGGAAACATCACCACTGGTCCAGTTTGAAACAACAAGCAAACTTTCATCCTCCGAAATAGCCATAAACTTTGGAACAGACCCTACCTTAATGACATTTTCAACCTCCATGGTTTGTACATTGATCTTATAAACAAATCCAGGATCATAAGTCTCTCCAGAACAAGTATCACAACCCGGATTATCAAATCCTTCTCCAACCATAGCATATTGAGATACCCAAAGGTATTGGCCTCCATGACTAAAAACAGCCTCTACAGGGCCTCCCAAATAGTTTTGTGAGCCATATTCACTAAATCCAAAAGAATTTAAATTAACCGCATCCCTAATTTTAGCCTTTAAATTGCCATTTTGATCATATAGGGTAACAGAGTGTCGGTACATCATGTTTTGTGCTGCAAACAGCCCCGTACCGCTTGAGACGATAGATTTAGGAGAAATTCCTCCCCCAATACTTTGTTTTTTGTAAATGTTTGATTGCGAAAAAGCGAAAAACGAGCTAAAAAGACACAGAAATATCAAACAAGTATTTCCTGCAGTTCCTTTAGTTGACGCACCTTCTCTGTTTCTCCTTCTTTTCCGTAGGCGTAAGAAAGGTTGGTGATCATCCGCTTTAATATATCCGAGTTTGAACAAGGCTCAAAATAATCTTTTTGCAAAGGTAAATTCAAACTTCTGAGGTAGTTCTCTATCTCATTATGGTCAAAAATTCGGCCTTTACTAAATGGATTGATGTAAAATAGAATGTTTCTATCTGCACTCAATCCTAACATCTTAAGTGTTTGAAATTCATCCAAAAACCCCAACACGAAATGGTTAGGCAAGTTAACACCATAAATTGGAATCTGCAATTTTTGAGCAATTACGGAGTAAAGAATACTCAAACTCAAAGGATTTCCAACTTTAGATTCTAAAACGGTGTTGATGTATGAATTTTGAGGAGAATAAAAATTGGTTTTACTTGATTTAAAGCCACAATGATCAAACAATACGTGATTGAAAATCTTAACAATTTCAAAAGCTGTATTATCCTCATTAATCTCTAACCAAACCTTTTGCTTAATCCGCTCTAATTCCTCTTCTACCTTCTTATTCTCAATATGTGGATATTGGAATTTACTAATGATCAATGACCCTCTCAATAAATCTCGATTAGAAGATTCGCGCCATTTCATCAGCTCGTTTTTTATTTCATTGAAACGAATTTCTTTGATGATGGATCGAATTTTTTGATCATGTTCAAAGTCATGCGAATCAGTTGACTCCAGAACAGGAATAATTTCCTTTCCGCGTCCAACTAACTCTAAGCGAACCTGATCGTAAATTCCAGGATCTGGATCCTCGACCAATCTGATCAGAGCTTCTAATTCATTTATATTGGGAAAATGCAAAGCCTCCACACTACAAATTTATGGGAGAACTGTGGCAATATCAGGGATTAAGAAAAATCTTTTAAACGCTATTTTGTTAATCTAACTTCTTTTAGCAGAAGAGATAGAAAATAATAACCAATTAGAAATCAAGCCTTTATTAGTCGATCAAGAACCGTTTGAATTAAGTTCTTCATACCCTGTGAATAATCGGTCAAAAACTTACCATTATAGCGGTTAGCTAATGCTAAACAGACAGTTACAGCTTCATGTCCCAAAGCATTGGAAAGTGCATATAAACAAGAGGTTTCCATTTCCAAGTTGGTGACTTTTACTTCATTCCATGAAAAAGAACGAATATTTTCTTTAAAGTCCTTCATCCCCAACGGTAAGCGTAAAGAACGCCCTTGTGGACCGTAAAAACCATTAGCGGTTATAGTGATTCCCTCTTGCATTCCATCTTGGAGCAAATCAAACAATTCATCACTACATTTCTTGATATACGGACGATTTACACCTTCTTTCCAATCCACTTTTTTAAAGAAAGAAGTCATTATTTCCTTTTCTTCCTCAGAATAAGGCAAATCGTAAAAATGCGCCACTCCATCCAATCCCATTGCATATTTTGAGATAACATATTGTCCGGGATCAATATCCTCTTGCAAGGCACCACAAGTCCCTATTCTAATGAATTTCAAGGACTTCTTTTCCTCTTTGATGGTTCTATTCTCCAAATCAATGTTTACCAAAGCATCCAGTTCATTGAGAACAATATCTACGTTATCCGTCCCAATTCCAGTTGAAACAACTGAAAGTTCTTTGCCTTTATAAATGCCTGTTAAGGTTTTAAACTCTCGATTTTGAACTTTAAACCTAACTTCATCAAAGTAAGTTCCAATAAGATCAACTCTGTCTTGATCACCGACTAAAATGATAGTATCAGCAATATCTTCTGGAGCTAGATCCATGTGATAAATACGACCTTTTTTATTGAGAATTAATTCTGAAGAAGCTAAACTCATTCTTTTATTTTTAAATATTTAAAACCCTAACCAACAAACCATTAGCAACACTTAACTCAACTAACAAATCAACCAAGCCTTCCTTTTGAAGATAAGTTGGCATCATATTATCATAGCGTTCCTGAAACCCATTTTCGGGAAAAACCTTGCTTTGCAATCGTTGCAATTTCTTCAGGCTCCCCTCATGTTTTTTCTTTTCTGCTTTGATTAATCGTCCAGCTATATTATCAATGGATTTAGAAATTTTGACGAACTCTCCTTCTATCGATTGGCTCAAACCTTTATCAATAGTTGCAGCCTTTTCTAACAAGGCTTGTTTTACCATCTCAATTTGTTCTCTCTCGGTGTCCAAGCCAAAATCCATCTCTGATTCTTCAAGAGCCATTTCCTTCACAATGTGCTGAACATCCCGTTTCAGGTCTGGAAGCTGTAAATTAAATTCTTTCAAAACAGCTTCATCCTTATCATTAAGCAAGATGTAAGAATCTCTGGTACGAATCATTGGAAAAGGTATTTTAGCTCCCTCAAATGCACTTTTGAGCTGTAACCAATAGGCAATTTCTCCCCCTCCACCTAAATAAACCAGGTTTGGCAATACCGTTTCCTGATACATTGGCCTCATTAAGGCATTTGGAGAAAAACGATCCGGATGCTCTACAGATTCCTTTAAAAGCTCTTCCCTACCATATTCTTTTTCTCCAAAGGCGAAATTATCTCCTTTTCGCTCAATTCGTTGACGTTGACCATCTTCATGGATGTAAAACAAATTACAATCCCGAACATAAACCTGTGTATGATAGTTTCGTTTTGTCAGTTCCCCATTTGTCTCATTAACAAACTTTTCTACAAATCCTTCAGTCAATTCCTTTTGGATTGTAGGAGTAAAACGTGCTTTTAAGCTTTTATCATCACCATCCAAAATCAACAAACCATATTTCCCAAATAAGAAGTTTATGAGCTTCCTGGTGGCTTCGGTTAAAGTAGGTGAATTACGATAAAAAGTGGTCAGTTCCTGAATCTTCGCTTTTAAATCCTCATTCTGATACATCCCTTCTACTTCTTCCAAAAACGGATCTATTCCTTCTAAATTCAATCGTCCAACTACTGAATTGTTTGTTTCTCTTTCCCAACTCAGTTTTTTACCAAACATTCTCAAATGATTGATTTCATCATAATCATGATCTTCTGTTGCCATCCAAAAAACAGGAACGAAATTGAAATTAGGATACAATTGTTGAAGTTGATTACTCAATGAAACAACCTGAGCAATTTTATAAATCGAATACAAAGGTCCGGTCAATAAATTCAGCTGATGCCCGGTACAAATGGTGTATGTATTCTCGCTTTTTAGTTTTTCTAAATTTTCTTTAGAGGCCTCAGTTAGTTCTACATCTCCATATTGCTTGACAAAGGCGGCATGTAAAACTGATCGACTTTCGGTATCAAATGATTTTTTAGCAATTTGATTGGGAATATTTTCCAATGAAAAAGGTAAATCAATCAAATCAGACGTCTCTGGAGTTCCTGCAATGAGATCTCGGACTAATTGGGAAGAAAGTCCCAACTCTTCAAACGTTAGTTCGTTCTTAATCATTTAACAAAAATAGGAATTATTACTCCTTAAGAATTTTAAGATTGTTGACGAAACATGAACCAAACCACTAAAGTATAGATAGCCGAAAAGATTCCTAACTGGTAAAAACCAATGTCTTGGAGTACCAAAAAGGTCAACACAATCCAAATTCCGTTTGAAATAAGAAAAATCTTCGCTCCATTGAAATCCTTACGAATCATTTTAAGCAATCCAAAAGCTGTAAATAAGCTCAAGATAGAAACCGATAAAAATAAAAGGATGGAGATAATTACTCGGGTAGAATCAACCGATTCATTTTCAATATCCGAGAAAAATGCTGTTCCACTGAGTCCTGAAATGAAAAAGAACAAAGAAACCAAACCAACCAATACATTTCCTCCAACACCTAAATAAGCAACAATTTTAAAAACATTATTGCTTTGCCCTGAGGGTTCTTCCTGAACGATTACATTTTCTTCTTCCATAACACTACATAGTTACAAATAAATTGAAAAAAATTGCTCCTCTAACTTTCAAAAATGCAGCTAATTTTAACTAACCTTGTAAAAATCATAAGAATAAAAATGAAAGCAATTATTACAACCAACAAAGGCGTGATGAAGGCCGAACTTTATAACGAGACTCCTATTACAACGGAGAACTTCGTTAAATTATCAAAATCCGGATTTTACAACGGATTGACATGGCACCGCGTGATCCCAAACTTTGTTATTCAGGGAGGATGTCCTAACGGAACTGGAGCTGGTGGGCCAGGATATACAATTGATTGTGAAGTAACTGCTGAACGTCAATTCCATGACAGAGGAGTACTTTCTATGGCACACGCTGGAAGAAATACAGGTGGTTCGCAATTCTTTGTATGCCACAGCAGAGATCAAACTTCTCATTTAGATGGAAATCACACTTGCTTTGGAAAAGTGTATGAAGGAGAAGAAGTTATCGACCTTATTCGCGAAGGTGATAAAATTGAAAGTATTGAAATTATCGAGGATTAATCGATATTAGAACATATTACTCTTCAGCAATTTGTCCGGCTACGTCCGGACATTTTTCTTCTAGGGCTAATCCCCAGCCTTCATCGGCCATTACCTCTCCACCATGGTCAGCAACGATTTCCATATCACACTCATAAAAAAGAATATCAAAATCTCCCTCTTTACTCATACAATCACAAAAGGCATCGGCCGCTTTAGCTTGTTCTTCGGTATAACCTCCGCAAGCTGTTAATAACGCTCCTAATGCAAAAAATATCGTTCCTTTTTTTATCATGATGTTGGATTTTAAGAATTGTGTTCGATTCCTGATAAAGTTAAAATAATTTGTGAAAGCAGAAAAGCTTGACCTTTATTCCTCTTCTGTAATTCGATACAGTCGCCACTGAGGAGTACGGTCTACCCAATTATTAAAGTTTACGTTATCAACCCATTTGGGTAAACTACGGTATACATTTTCCCACCCTCTGGCTTCAATTTCATCAAACAGACTACGATCTGAGGTAGCAAACAGGCAATCTTCACCTTTAATGGCTTTTATTTCATTGAGATTTTCTGCTTTTTGGAACTTTAGATCATCAGGCATATAAAAATGAAGCTGCTTCCCTCTTCCACCCTCGTAAGGTGTTTTTTTCATGTAATACAATAAAGCTGTACCATCTACCTCTTCATAAATAGCTCTATACACCTTAATTCCGCTATCGGCAGACTTAAAGGTTATGACCAAAAGAGCAATTCCATTTACCACAATAAACAACCACCTAAATATTTTATAAACCTTCTTCTTTAACCAGTCTGCCCATTTTGAAGCTTCCCATTTCTCATATAATTCGGCTAGTATTAAAGGTAAAAAGAAGACCATTGGAAATAGAAAACGTCCTTCTTTATGCGAAATGAAACTATGAACCAGAAAAAAGGGTACTAAGGACCAGGTTAATGCTGATTTGGGCTGTTTGTAAATCATAAACCCAAAGGCAAAAAGGTAGAACAGGCTAAATGGTGGAATGGATTTTTCAAAAATGTCTTTGAGGTAAAACCAAACCGGCTCTGTTCCAAATTCAGCTGCTTTACCCTGAAAAATATTCTCATCAATGTAATTGTAGAACGGAAAAACAGTATCTCCATAAAAAAGGATATCTCCCAAGCTCCCAACTAAAGAAACACCTACAAATCCGCCAATTAAGGCCAAACTATTTTTAAAATTTGCCCGATGAATAAACAACATCCATAAACCAAAACCTCCAATCATGATAATGGCCTGATAACGGAACAAAAAAGCCAATCCAAATAAAGCCCCCACCCACAAATAGCGTTTTAATTCCCCAATCCGATCCATATAGAACACAGTGAATCCCATTAAAAATAGAGTTCCGGACCAGTTTTCAGAAGAAAAACGAATATTGTTGTAAACGATGAACCAAAGAAAAAGCGACAGTAGCAACAAAACTGATTTTGCCCGCTGTGACTGGAACCTGGGCGAAAATGTTTGAACCAATAAACGAATACTGAAAAAAGACAGCAAAGCGGATATTATTCGTAATACCCATGCCAGGAAAAAAGGATCATCTGCTCCAAAAAAAGAAAAAAACTTGATAAAACCTGCCGCTATAAACACTTGTGCAGTTGGTCTCATTTGAGCCTCAAACTCCCAGGGCAAATTAGTCGCATCAGCTTCCCCCAAATAATACTGTGCAAACTCAATGAGTTGGTAATGTTCATCAGGATGGTGATAGCCTTCGGAGAAAAATGCAGCCAACATTAAAACAATAAAACCAGCAATCCACTTTTGTTTATCTGATACGTTTTTCACCTACTCTGCTTATTTTAAATAGACATCTTCTATCATTTCAAAGCCCGCAGCTTCATTGATTTTCTGGATGATTTTGCCTTTAGATTGCAAAAGCTCTTCCCGCATTACGGATGAATTGATTTCCAAGATAAGTACCCGGTCCTTAATCATCTTCTTTTCAGTTCGACTGGCAACAGCAGTCCCCATCATCTCCTCCCATTGATTCAAAACCGAAGCTTCATGCACCTTTTTATCAATTCCCATGGCTTTGAGGAATCCATCCACTGCATCTTTCATGCTTTGCGCATCTTCATTTCTATCGTTCCTCAATTGTGTTTGATTTTAGTTCAAATACTCTACGTTCAATATCAATTTCCTTAAAAACCTTCTCAATTCGGTCTATATCTGTATCAGTGATAAACACCTGTCCAAAGGCATGATCGGAAACCAATTTCATTAAATGCTCTACTCGTTGATGATCTAATTTATCGAAAATATCATCCAACAACAAAATAGGCTTCATCTCTAACAACTGACTTATTAATTCAAATTGAGCTAGTTTTAACGCTATTAAAAAAGACTTTTGCTGACCTTGAGAACCAAATTTTTTAATCGGCTTATCATTGATCAAAAAGATCAAATCATCTTTATGAATTCCAACCCCGGTATACCCCACAGCCGAATCTTTTCGCTTACTGGCTTCCAGTTCTTCCGCAAAATTAGCATCAGTAAGTTGTGACTTATAAGCAATGGATATTTCTTCTTTATGATTAGCGATCAAGTCAAAGTACTTTTGAAAAACCGGAATAAAATCTTCGAGAAATTTCCGACGTTTTTCATAGATTTTCATCCCATTCTCAACCAACTGTACATCCCATACCTCTATACTTTCCTGATCAAAAATCCGCAATTCCTGAAACTGCTTTAACAAGGCATTACGCTGTTGTAAAACCTTATTATAATACATCAAGGTTTCCAGATAATTCCGATCAAATTGAGAAATAATACTGTCAATAAACTTCCGGCGCGTTTCACTTCCTTCAATGATCAGGTTAGTATCATAGGGAGATACAATTACCGTTGGAAATTTACCAATATGATCCGCCAGTTTTTCGTACTCCTTCTTATTCCATTTCACCTTCTTTTTTTGTCCCTGCTGCACAGAGCAACTGATTTGGACATTTTTATCTTCTTTGCTAAAGTCACCTTGAAGCATAAAAAACTTTTCATCAATTCGGATATTTTGTCGATCGACCGGATTGAGAAAAGATTTACAAAAAGAAAGGTAATGAATGGCATCCAGCAAATTGGTTTTCCCTACCCCGTTATTCCCCACAAACACATTTATTTCTGGCGAAAAACTCAATTGAGCTTCGGGATGGTTTTTGAAATTAATTAAGTTTAAAGAGCTTAAATGCATGCTGGTAGTTTCCAATTCTGTGGACAGCCCAAAGATACGATTTTCGATTAGTGCACTCCTCACTAAAGGAGGAATTTTATTCATGATTATTGAGCGATTTTTTCGCGGAATTTAATGTCAATCTTATGATCACATTTTCCTTGAAGGCCTGTATACAAAACTCCTAATCCAAACATAGTCTACGCTCGATCTGATAATTCATAAAATATTAGAATCCTTTTCTGACAAAACGAGATTTTCTAATGCTCATCCTTATTAAACTCTCATCACTTTTCATAGATTTGCTGCATGCACCCTAAGCTAAATTTACCTTCGTTCAACATCCGTACGCAGGACCAGCAAATCTGGGACAGGCTTCGTAAAAAATACGTTCCAAACGATCCGGAAGAATGGGTTCGACAAAATTTCATCTATTATCTAATTGAGTACCTGGGATATCCGGAAGGATTAATGGCCAGCGAATACACTGTTAACTACAACAAGATGAAAAAACGCTGTGATATTGTTGTGATGAATCGCGAACTACAAGCTGTTGTAATAGTAGAATGCAAAGCTCCCCACATTCGTTTAACCGAAGACACCTTTTATCAAATTGCCCGTTACAATCACGTACTAAACGCACCGCTACTTATTTTAACGAATGGCTTACAACACTTTTGTGCTTTGGTTAAAACAGATGGAACCATTTCCTATTTGCAGGAAATCCCGAATAAAAAAGCCTTAGAATCGTTTACTGACTGATTTGATATTTTCCTGTACCTATTCCCTTAAGAAACTCCGACCAGG
>JAKSBJ010000054.1 GCA_022361195.1 Flavobacteriales bacterium | reverse complement strand
ACCAATGGGATGGAGGGCCTTATGTTACAAATGGAACATTCCCAACCATTTCAACCTTGGATGCTTACAGTCTTTCCGGAGCAGCAACTTGGGAAGTTTCAGATGTGCTCACGTTAAAATCGGTAACCGCTTACCGTGAAGAAAGCTGGCAAGGGGCTCGTGACGCTGATCATTCTCCATTAACTATTGTGCATACATTCATTGATGCCAAGCATGACCAGTTCAGCCAAGAGCTACAGGCTCAGATTTCTTATGAAGATATTGAAGGTATTGTCGGTGCTTTTTACATGAAAGAGTCTGCTTCAGATTTTTTCCAGGTTGACTTGCCAGGGCCGCAGTTTGGGGGACCTGGACCAGGTACGGTTCGCAACGATGCTCTGTTTGATAGTGAAAATATTGCTTTCTTTTCACAGTGGACATACCGCCCTTTGGAAAATTTAGAACTAACCGGAGGCGTAAGGTATACGCATGAAACAAAAGGCGTGACACCCCTTGGTTTCTCAGTATTTACAGGGATACCTTATGTGTCACCGGGGCAGGAGGACAAAACCTTTGAAAATGTTTCATTCATGGGAAGTATACTCTACCGGTTCAATGACTCCTTACAAACTTACGTTAGTTACTCGGAAGGCTTTAAAAGTGGTGGGGTTGTAGCTCGGTATGCACAACCTATCCCTGGAGGACAAAAACTTACGTTTAACGAGGAACTGGCAAAAACATATGAAGCTGGTTTTAAGTCAGACTTGTTTTCAGGGCGGTTGCGTTTAAACGGTGCACTGTTTACGTCAACTTATGATGATATACATGTAACCTTTAGATTAGGTACGACACCTATTCAAGTTAATGCCGGCAAAGCGAGCATAAAAGGGTTCGAGCTCGAGTGGAATGCTCTGCCTATTGATAATGTCAGAATTGATGGTGGCATTGGTTATCTGGATACTGGTTATGACAGTATTAGAACGCCTGATCCGTTGCTTGGTATTCCCTTAACAGGCGGCATTCCTGCAGATGCTGTGCTTGCATATGCACCTAAATGGTCAGTTAACTCAGGCATTTCTTATACTATTTCGCTTAACGATGACTGGATTTTGATCCCACGTGCAGATGTTTTTTATCAAAGTTCTATCTTTTTTGATGCTGTGAATAGCCCGGAGATAGCTCAGGCTGGATATACCTTGTTCGACCTTTCTGCATCACTTGAAAGTGAAGAGGGTAATTGGAGGCTTACTGCGGCGGTAACAAATGTAGGCGATAAAGTGTATAGAGTAGCGGGCATATCAGCCATTGCAACAGCTGGATATGCTGAAACGGCATATACCAGAGGCCGTGAATGGAAAATATCCCTGCAACATAATTTCTAGTTCGTAGTTTACGATAGAGAAATAAAAGTGACTACCTAAAACCGGTTCTATTTGGCGAAATAGTACCGGTTTTTGTTTCTAGGAAAATATTTGCCCAACCTCTTTTTTGTATGCGGGATCATTTGTGTGCTGGTCAAGCTGAAGCCGAACACCTTCTCTGT
>JAKSBJ010000056.1 GCA_022361195.1 Flavobacteriales bacterium | reverse complement strand
TTTGATGACTTTATCAAAAATCTAAGACCACAAAGCGTTGGCTGTTTGATGAATCCTAACAATTATTCGGAATGGACAATGATTGAGATACGCAATGGTAAACTTTATCTGGATTACGAATCTCAAGCCTTAAAAAACGACCTTTGGTCCGATTATTTTGAGACTTGCCAGTCTCTCATCAATGAAGGAATGGAAATTCATTATGCACCTAAGAAAGTGCTTGAAAAGTTTAACGTCAAATGATCAATTTAAAACCTTTATCAAAAAATCATTATACCTTTTGACTTACATATTTCGGGAATTTCAATCAATGTTCATTTGATACTTGAATATGTCGCTTTTTTTGTTGGATTTAGGTATTACGTTTTTTTAAAAAGACGGACAGTAGATCCTATTGAATCAGTTAACAGGTTATCCATTATTTTGGGAGCCGTTGTAGGAGCTTTTTTAGGTTCAAGAATCATGGGATACCTTGAGCACCCCATAACCGATATTAATCAAGAAGTTTTAGTTCAAATTCTCAATTCTAAAACCATTATGGGTGGTTTATTTGGAGGATTAATTGGAGTAGAAATTGCAAAAAAAATCATTGGCGAAAAAAATTCTTCGGGTGACTTATTCACACTGCCTTTAATTGTTGGGATTTTTATTGGACGAATTGGCTGCTTTTTAAGTGGTACCAATGAATTCACTTATGGATCTGAAACTTCTTTTTTTATGGGAATGAATTTAGGAGATGGCGTTTTGAGACATCCCATTACCCTCTATGAACTCATCTTTCTAATTGGACTTTTCTTTGTAATTAGGACTTTAGCCAGCAAAACCGAGAAGTTAAAAAACGGAGATTTATTCAAGTTATTCATGCTTTCTTATTTTGGATTTCGATTCTTAATTGAGTTTCTAAAGCCCAACGTATTTTTTGTTTTTGGCCTTAGTAGCATTCAATGGTTATGTATTATTTGCTGGATTTATTATTTTAAGAGCTTAAAGAAATTTTTTCGTTAAATGCCTGTCAGAAAATATACTTATTACGATCATACCATTAGCCTTTGCCCAAGTTGTTTAAAACGAATTGATGCCAAAATTGTCTTTGAAAGCGACAATGTTTATATGCTTAAACGATGTCCTGAGCATGGCAACTCAAAGGTCCTGATTGCAGATGATATTGAGTATTACAAAAACATCAGAAACTACAATAAACCTTCTGAAACACCCTATAAATTCAACACTAAAACACATTACGGTTGCCCATACGACTGTGGTTTATGTACCGATCATGAGCAACATTCCTGCTTAACGGTAATTGAAATAACTGACCGCTGTAATCTAAGCTGTCCAACCTGTTATGCAGGCTCCTCTCCTACTTATGGTAGACATCGTACTATTGAAGAGGTAAAAAAAATGCTGGACACCATCGTCGAAAACGAAAAAGAACCTGATGTAGTTCAAATCAGCGGTGGAGAACCTAGCCTGCACCCTCAGTTTTTTGAAATTCTAGATTACGCCAAATCACTTCCTATTCGGCATTTAATGGTCAATACCAACGGAATTGAAATTGCGAAAGACTTTGCCTTTGCAGAACGGTTAAAAAGCTATGCTCCCGATTTTGAAATTTACCTTCAGTTTGATTCTTTCGAGGATTCCGTTTTAAAATCAATGCGAGGTGCTGAACTTACTAAGATCAGAAAACAAGCACTCGAACACCTCAATAAACTCAATCTATCAACTACCCTGGTCGTTACTTTACAAAAAGGGTTAAATGATCAGGAAATAGGTAAAGTCATTAATTATGCCTTAGAACAAAAATGTGTACGTGGTGTTACCTTTCAACCTACTCAAATTGCGGGGAGACTAGAAAACTTTAATGCTCATACTGATAGAATTACTTTAACCGAGGTAAGACGTCAAATTTTGGAGCAAACAGAATTATTTGAACCGGACGATTTAATTCCTGTCCCATGTAATCCTGATGCTTTGGTCATGGGCTATGCTTTAAAACTAAATGGTAGCGTACTTCCACTAACCCGCTATATCAATCCGGCTGACTTATTGGATAATACTAAAAACACCATCGTTTATGAACAGGATGAAGAACTAAAACAAAAAATGTTTGACATTTTTAGTACTGGTATTTCACCCGATAAGGCTTCATCAGAATTGCATTCTCTACTTTGTTGTCTCCCTTTTGTTGAAGCTCCGGACCTGGGATATGACAATCTCTTTCGTATTATTATCATGGAATTTGTGGATGCTTATAATTTTGATGTACGAGCCATTAAAAAGTCATGCGTGCATATTGTCAATAAAGACAATAAAATCATTCCGTTCGAGACGATGAATTTGTTGTATCGAGATGAAAAAGCTAAAACACTAAAACAATTGCAAAATAGTTAGTACGATAACCAAAAAAACAAAATCATGGGTATAATCTTGATCATCTATCTAATTCTTCATAGCCCAGCCATTGTTATGTTTATCATAGGTCTCAATAGGTTAAAAACAAGTCCAAAATCTGGAAAAATTTTGATGATTATTGCCTCCATTTATTTTATCATTGGAACCGGAGTTTGTGGACTCATATTATTTTAAAAAATGGAAGTCGAGACATTAGAAACAGAGCGCTTATTATTAAAAAAGCTCACTCCTGAGCTGTTCAGCCAATTGTTCGAGAATTATTCTGAGACTGAAGCAATTAAACTTTTGGGCTTAAGCACCCATGAGGAATACCTCAAGGAAAAAATGAAAGCCGAAGGAGGTT
>JAKSBJ010000070.1 GCA_022361195.1 Flavobacteriales bacterium | reverse complement strand
TGCCATTTACCTCAGCTAAAAGCAGCCGATGAGGTTTTGGATAGCTTGCAACAACAGTTGTGGATTAGTACGGATACCAGCCGAGTTAGAATTATTAATCGTATTAGCTGGGAGCTTGGAAATCAAAATCCCGAACTCAGCGTCATTTATGGTGAAAAAGCGATAGAACTTTCTGAGCAACTCAATTACAAAAAAGGACTTACTGATGCTTATACCAATTTAGGTAGAACCTATCGTATTATAGGCAAATACGAAAAAGCTATTGAAAATGTTGAATTGTCGCTCGAACTTGAAAAGGAAAGAGGAGATTTAAAAGGAATTGCCACAGCTCACAACGAACTCGGAAATATTTATCGCCATTTGGGAGACTTTCCCAATTCACTTTCCAATTTTTTGGAGAGTATCCGAATTTTAGAAGATATAGATCGGGAAGAAAACATTGGGTCGGTAAAAATGAATGCGGCCTATTTGTATCAAAATCAAGGTGAAGACGAACGTGCTTTGGGTATGTGCCTGGACGCCATTCGTATTTTCAGAAAATATGAGAACCTGAATTCTGAAGGAAAGGCTTGCACTTGTTTAGGAATTGCCTATGCCAATTTAGAAGATATTGATAGTTCTATCTATTATTTCAATCGTTCATTGGACATCTTCAGAGAAACCAAACAAACAGTTATTGTTCCTAAGGCTCTGATGAATCTTGGAATTATGCATCTGGAGCTGGGAGAAATAGATAAAGCACTGGAGTTGACAAAAGAATCCACCTATTTGAGTGATTCTTTAGGGTTGTTGAACGACTTGTCCATTGCCTACTTTACATTGGGAGAGATTTTCCTCTCTTCTAACCAACTGGATTCGGCCCGTCATTATCTTCAATTGTCGTTAGAAATAGCCAATGAAACCGGAAGTATGCTTGTTTTGAGCGAAAACCTCAAGTACACCGCAGACACCTATCATTTGGCCGGTGAAGACGATAAAGCCTATGAATTCAGACTACTGTATGAACAAGTAATGGACAGTATGTATTCGGCTCAAAAAAGTGAGCAACTCATTAAAATTCAGGAGCAATTCAACGCTGAAAAAAAGGCTTACGAGATCACTCAGTTGAATTTAGAAAAACAAGCGGCCGAAGCTACCAGTGCAAATCGAACAACACTTTTAATTGCTTCTATTATTCTATTGGTTGTTCTCATATTAGGAGTTTTATTATACCTCCGACAACGCAAAACTAAAGAGGAACAAAAAAGAACCGCTTTGGAACAAAAGGTACTTCGAGCACAAATGAATCCTCACTTTATTTTTAATAGTCTCAACAGTATTCAGCGTATGTATATTGAGGGGGAATTGGATTTGGCCAATGATTATATGGGTGATTTTGGTTCCTTGTTACGAAGTATTCTCGATAATAGCAGTAAATCTTTCATTTCACTGAAAGAAGAACTAAAAACCCTGAATCTGTATCTGGATATGGAAAAGATCAGAACAGATGGTTTAATCAACTATAACATCTCTACCGATGATAGAATAGACTTATTAAATACAATGGTACCTCCTCTTATCATTCAACCTTTTGCCGAAAATGCTATCTGGCACGGAATTTTACCCACCGGTAATAAAGGAGATATCACCATTTCGCTTCAACTCAAAAATTCGGACTTAATAGAGTGTACAATTGAAGACGATGGTGTTGGAATAAGTAACAGTAAAAAGGAAAAAAAGAATAAACACATTTCCAAAGGAATGAAAATAACTCAGGAACGTTTGGGAGGTGCACACTCTGTTAAAGCCGAAGACCGCACAGGCGGAGGCACCATAATCACTTTATTAATTCCATTAACCACATGATTAAAGCAGTTATTATTGACGATGAAAAAGATGCACGTTTCCTTTTGAGAAATCAATTGGAACGAAATTTTTCAAGCACTATTGAAGTAATTGGTGAAGCCGATGACGTTAGTCCGGGAGTGGAAATTATTCAAAAGAAAAAGCCTGACTTGGTTTTTTTGGACATTCAAATGCACAAGGGAACCGGTTTTGATTTGCTGGAGGCGATTGGAAATGTCAATTTTGAGATCATTTTTGTAACTGCCTATGATAATTATGCCGTTGAAGCTTTTAAATTCAGCGCATTTGGTTATTTATTAAAACCGCTTAAATCCAAAGATTTGCGAGAGGTTATTCAAAAGCTTGAACATCATATTCACGAACAAAAGGTAGGTGTTAACAAACGACTCAACGTTTTGGTTGAAAATTATGGTGACGAGGGTCAAATTCGTAAGCTCATTGTCACCAATATGGAAGGTTTTAAGGTATTAACCATTGAAAGCATTATTCGTTTGGAGGGAGATAGGAATTACACACACTTCATCATTGACGGAGAACGAAAGGTAGTGACCACCAAAAGTCTCGGAACCTATGAAGAGTTACTAAATGATTACGGATTTTTGCGCATCCATCAAAGTACCATTATTAACCTACGCCATGTAAAAGGATATATTAAAGGCGATGGTGGAAAAGTTGAAATGACTGATGGTGAATGCATGCAAGTAAGCCGTCACCGAAAAGCGCAGTTAATTGAACGTTTTGCCCAGTAGTTTGCCAACAGATAAATACGAACTGCCGATTTTTACTTCATAGCTACCAACCGTACAAGCCTCTCATAAGTAGCCTAAAAAAAGCTTAGTTTTACAAGTAACGATAAGACGATTGAAACCTTGATTTGGAACCAGTTTCCAGTCAACTAAACTTAAACTTTGAACTATGCTCATTAATTCCAGCCTTTGGATTACTCTGATCATTATTGCTTGCCTTGCCTTAATTATGCTTATGGCTTTTTTATGGAAAAAGATGAAAAAAAAGCCTGTAGCGGGAGGAACGATTGGTTTCTTTCTCTCCTTTATATTGGCAGCTTTCATGTTTGTGACACCTTCAAACGTGTACATTGTTCATGGTAAGAAAGAATATAGTAAATATGTTCTTCTGGGAGAGACCAGCTACGAAATGGAAAATGGTGGAGGTAGTGTAACACTTACCAACGCTATGGCCGAATGTGACTTGATTAATGATTCGGGAGAAAATATTGTAATTGAAGAGGTTATTTATGGTTTTGGATTTCCAGATAATGTTTTGCTAGAGTCTGGAAATAGTGTTCACCTTGAGCGCTCAAACATTAACCACTTTTTTGATGACATTCCACCAGAGACCATAGAAACTTCCTCTACAGCAACAGCTGTTGTAAGTTTATGGGTTCAAATGGAAGAGGATTTTTATGGTGACTTTGGTGGATTTGATTTTGACGGATTGCGCGAAACCCTAGAAGAATCAATTGAGGAAGGGGACGAATAATTTTTTTTAAACCTAATCTATGAAAGAGAGGAGTGAATTTACACTCCTCTTTTTTTATTCTGATAATAAGTCCATTAAACCAAATTCTCAGAAATTTTTACCAATTCTAAATTGAAAAAGAGAAGCATGTCTTTTTTTCTGATATTGCCTCAAACTAAATAATTATGCTTATATCATTTTGGCTTGGCGTGATTCTTTCTTTTGTAATTGCAATTGTGATTATTTGGCTGTCATCACAAATTGCTAAAAAGATGGGGAAAAACGCCGGTAGTGGGGGAGGAATTGGTGTTATCGTGGCACTCATCTTCATTGTTTACATCTTTGTAGGCCCATCTCGTTTGTATGTAGTGACTGGCGAACAAGAATATTCACACTATTTAGTGTTTGGATCTCCTGATTACGAATTGGAAAAAGGTAAAATCATCAATGTTGATATCCCTTTTGGAAATTGTTTTGTCATTAACGATAGTGACAGAGACATTGTCATTGAATACGTAATTTACGGTGGATTTAGCTTTGGAGACGATACCGATTGGATTTATCCCCAAACTGGTGAATTAGTGGACGAAGGAAAAGTTGACTATTTCTTTGATGAAGAACCACCCGATGAGGTATCTGTCAGTGATGGAACCGATCAGGTGATAAAAGTGTGGTTACGTTATCCGTGGTTGTAGAATCGATAGTTTCTAAAGCACAATCTTTTGGCGAACTAGCTCGTTGTTAGCCATCTTTAACTCTACAACATACATTCCTGCTTTTAGTTGATCGCCTATTGATCGTTTTTCGCCATTGGTTTGATCCTGCAAGACCAATTTTCCACCTAAATCGTAAATCGATATTTCGGAGGTACCATCAGGTAAATTAGAAAAAATCAATTCATTATTTACCGCATTGTAATAGAAAGAAGGCTGAGTTCCCTCAACACCTTCCAAACTGGCGTAAGCATCACCCTGATTAATAAAAATATTATAGATCAACACCAAAGAATCGGCTCTATCAGCAATTGGGAAAACAGTCACTTTCATAACCGAATTTGCCGCATATGCATTGTGCGTCACTCCAATGATTAACTTATTCCCTAATTCAACGGGATCTGTCAACACAAAATCGGCACTGTCCTGATCAATCAAATCAGCATAATAATTATCCGGGTCACCATAATTAGCTCCCCACCATTCAGTTGGCCAGGTAGGAGGAACAGTTCTCACCCATCTCATATCCAAATCACCTCCTGAAATGTTATAAAGCTCTATGTACTCATGTGCAATACCATGATCGGTTGTTTTAATGATTGTCACTTCTGTCGAAGATACACCCCAAGCGGTTCCATAAACCTGACTGTATGAGCTTAGTGAAATGCTAAATAAAAGAATAAGTATGTATTTCATCATATTACAAAAATAGACTATTCGACTCGAGTTTAAAATGATTTCCATCAGTACAATACCATTCCTAATTGGCTTTTCGCTCCTCAAAGTCCTTTTTTAGCTGGTTTGGGTTAACCGATCGGAGCAATTGCAGAACATTTGGAAAGAGCTTTTCACTGTATCCAAATTCAGGACTCAAAAACTCCTCAATGGCTTTTTCTTTCTTCCATGAATGCTTCAACATACGATAAGTGGCCACCACAATTCCCGTTCGGTCAATGCCACGACGACAATGAACCAATAGTGGTTTTTGCGCTTCGTCAATGAGTACCATGGCTGTTAGCAAATCTTGATAAGCTATCGTCTTCGTTTCTAACGGAAAGTGTAAAATGTGCAGGTTGGATTGTTTTTTAATTCGACGCTGATCGAACTTCATTTTGCGCAAACTCAAAACAGTTTTGAGACCAGCTTTCTCAGCCTGTTTAAACCCTTTTGCCGAAGGTTGTGCTGATCGATACACTTGTCCATCCACCGAATGGAAATTTTTAATGGACAACTGCATCTCTCCTTGCTGTGAATGTCCCAAGAGACTGAAAAAAAGCATTATCACCACCAATACAAAACCTCTCATACCCTTGTTTACATCCATCATGCCTTTAAAAGATAAAACAAAACTTCCGTTAGGCAGCAAAGTAGTCAAAAAGTCCTGTCCCCAAATAGACATAAAAATAAATGAGCACCAGTTCTCCTATGAATACTCCAAGAATCAAAAACTTATAAGGCATCTTCACAATTCCAGCCACATAACAGATCAAATCAGTTGGTACCAGTGGAAAAAAAGACCAGGCGATGACAATTAAAGTTGCCTTAGGAGAATTTAAACGACGATGCCATTTTTCAAGCTGCTTGGGATATTTCCGTTCCAATTTTTCGCTAAAGCCCAATAAGTCCGAGAAAAAGTAAATAAGTGTTGAGCCAAGTAAAACCCCGAGCATAGAAACCGTAAAAACCGCCAATGGCATTTGAGGAAACAAAATGGCACCACAAATTACAAAAGGCGTACTCGGAATTAAAAATAACCCTCTAAGGAGGGAAATGAGTACGTAAACCAAAAAAGCCTGCTCTTGATATCGCTCTAAAAAAGCCGCCATTTTAGCCGGTTCAAAAGATTCGGGAGAAATCACAAAAAAGCCTAGTAGCAACACAATTGCGGCTATCCAAACATAATATACAACTCGCTTTAATTGTTTCATTAAACCATGAGCGATTTAAAAGGATTTTGGCAATTTGATATGAGCAACAGTTCCTCTGGCTTGCAAATTTTGATCTACCAAATCTTCAAAAGAAATATCATTTTCAGCTCGCATCCAAATGGATTTAAGCCGTTTTCGACTAATACTTAGCCCTGAATTTCGTTTTTTGCTCTCCTGCATTTTTTCTTTGTCTCGTCCAATTCCATTATCATGAACTTTGCACAAAATAGCTTCTTCTTCCTCTTCAAAGCCAATTTCCAGTTTTCTTTCTCCCTCTTTAGCGGATAATCCATGTAGAATGGCATTTTCTACCAAAGGTTGAATAAACATCGGTGGAATTTTGACATTATAGGTATCAATAGCTCCGCTTTTTATGCGCAAAACAATAGGTTCTTCAAAACGGAGGTTTTCCAAAGTAACGTAGTTCTGAATCACCTCTATTTCTTCCTGTAAAGGAACAAATCTTTTTTCGGAATGCTCAAGCGAAGAGCGAATTAAACTACCAAAACGGTTAAAATAACTGAGAGATGACTGACTATCATTCTTTAAAACGAATTGTTGGATAGAATTGAGAACATTGAAGATAAAATGGGGGTTGATTTGATTGAGTAATGCCTTTAATTCAATTTTTTGTTTGGCTTCGTTCAATTTCTCATTCTTTTGCTGCATTTCGATATTGAGCTTTTTGATGAGTCGATTGCGGGATATTAAGACAATAATGATGATTAATAAACCTAATGACATAATTCCTACTATGATAAGCAAGGTGTATCCTAAATTCAGTTTTTGATCCTGTAATATTAAATTTTCATTAGCGAGTTGATTCTGCAACTTTAAAGCTGTGTTTTCGGCTTCTTTTTTCTCCGTTTCAAAACGAACAGTTACTTCGTTGATCGAGTTGATCTTTTCTTCATTGAGGACAGAATCCTTTAACGCCTCATATTTTTGATAATAATGCAGGGATTGTTCAAAATCTCCTTTCTCTTTATAAGCATCTGATAGACCTTTATGAACAATTTTCTGGGCCCGGATAGATGAATATTCATAGTTTAGTTTCGTGGCCTGCTCCAGATAAAAAATAGCACTGTCAGTTTCTCCAACATTTACATAAGCATCTCCCAAATTGGCTAAAAGATGTTCATGTACCGACTGTGCCTGTAATTTCTTCCTGGCAGGTAAATTAGAACGTTTTGCCAAAGGTTCGACATAACTTATTCCTTTTAAATAATGGCGAACAGAGCTTCTTAAATCATTTTCTTTTTCAAAATAATGTCCCAAATTAACTCGGGAAACGGCCAATTCAGATGAATCTCCCAACAATTGTTTCATCTCCTCGGCCCGAAGGTAAAAGTAATAGGCACTGTCCATTTCATCTAAATTATCATAGATGGTCCCGATGGCATTCAGCCCTCTTACGTAAGACAGCGTATCATTTTGTCCGCGCATCATATCCAAACTCTTGTTGAGGTAGAACAAACCTCTTCTATTATCACCAGAAGCCGATAAAATCATTCCAAGGGTACCGTAACTGCGATACAAACTAACCGTATCTTTTACCTTTTCAAAAATTTGAATGGATTCTGTAAAACAGGCAGCTGCCTCATCATAATTTGCCTTAGTGTATGCGATAGAGCCAATAGATGCTAAAACCTTTCCCCTATCAGCCAGGTCAGTGGTAATAACCAACTGCTTTTTTAGAGAGTCCAGCTTGGTTAAAGCCGAAACATTTACAGACAAAAAAAGGGTTAAAAGAAACAGGAAATAGCGCATTAAAAACAAAAGTTTTATCTAAAATAAGACATTCTTTCCTGATAATCACAGCTGTTTTTAATTACAGCTTGTGATCTCAAATAAAAAAGAGCCACTTACCTTTAACGGCAAGTGGCTCCAAATTCGATTATAAAACTGGAACTAGTTTAGTCCAATTTGTAAGTTGTCAGCTGTAATAACTTCTTCCATTGCAGTTTTAAACAACTCAAAATCTTTCAATTCAATTTTGGTGGTTTTAAACTCAATTCGACGATAAATACGCAATTTACCATCCTGCATTTTGAACGTTAGTTTATAGTCTAACAATTCATTCGAGATCATTACATCCTCTGGAACTTCGGTTAGTTTACGTCCATCTTCAAAGGCAACAAACATTTCCTCCTCCGCAACTGTGTAACGGAAATAACGCCATAATTCAACACCATACTTTCGTTCTTCAGCCGAAAGGAATTCAATTGGCTTTAAATTGTCTGCCAAAGGAACTTTTACAATCTCCAAACTTCCAATTTTAGTGAATGGATTAGAAACAGTATATCCGTATTGGTATTCAACTGAATCAGTATTATTCTCCAATGATTCTCCAAACTTAACGTGATTCAATTTAATGTTGGCATATTCACCAGAGATTGCCTCTTGCATTTCTTTTCTTCGCTCTTCTTCCCCAATATCACGGTAAATTGATCGCATCCCAGCTCCAACAGATCCGGTTTTGATGGATTCTTTATCTACCACCATTGTGTTTTTCTTCAAAGTCGCCTCACTCTTACGGTAAATGGCATTTGGCTTGTTTTTATTCGCCGGTAACAAACGTGGTTCGTTCTTTTCACCATCTTCATCAATTTCTAAAATGAATGATCCCTGCAATGAAGGTGAAACTGTTGCAAAAGCATACAAATCTGTTGTCAACTCAACAAATTGCTCTTCTCCATTTAAATCAACTTTAGCAATACAGTGATTAAAGTCGATGGATGGTAAATCCATTGCATGTTGACCATTTTTTCGAGTATTCACCAATACCAAATTAGCATCTACACCCAATTCTTCACACATGGCAACAAATAGGGTAGAAACATCTTTACAATCTCCAATTTTGGTAATCAAAACTTTGGATGCCTTTTGTGGTACTAATCCCGACTGACGGAATGAAATGGATGAATAACGGATCTCGTTCACAATGTATTCGTAAACCTTGCTTACTTTTTCTTCATCACTTACTCCTTCCCATCCATCAGGGAATAAATCATTCACAATGGCTTTTACCTCGTAGTCTACTCTTGCCTTGGTTGCAGCTAAATCTGAATACCAATCCGAAACAAAGTCCCAGTCAGGCATTGAAGAGTAGTGTAAAACTCTACCAATATCGGTCAAAGCTGGCATAAAGCTTTCGCTCTTGATACTCTCAACATCTTTCGCCGAAAACTCAACCATTTTCATGGCTCCAATTTCTTTTTCAGACTTTTCAATTTCACCATTGCTCACTTTAAACTCTAATGGTGTCTCTTCCTCATCGTACAAGATTGAGAATTCGATATTCTTAGCTGGAACGAAGTAATCAAAGTATTGTTTACCCCAGAAATGCTCAGACAAATTCCCTTGGTAATAGTTTTGTAAACGATAAGCCAGGTAAATTCCATCTCCTGGTTCAAGGTTCGTAAATACCACATAACTTCCCGAAGTTTCGGCTGGATTTTTAGATCCGTCTTTCTTTAAAACTTCCGCTTTTTCTAAGATGAGGTATTGTGAACCAAAACGTGGAATAGCATACTCTTTCCAAAAGTCAACTCCGGCTTTATCAAAAACCTTAACGACCATGTAATTTCGCTCTTCAACAGCTCCTTTTTCGTGAATTACGATTTGTTTTTCTTCAGTCACGATTAAGGAATTATCCTCAGGGTAATCTGCTGCATCAGGAGCCTCTTCGTAAATTTTGTAGTAATCTTTCTCCTCCCAATTGTCAAAAAGTGATTTTTCACCTTCAAGAGTTCTAATTCGCTCACGAGCTGTAAAGTCTGTTGGATCAAATTTCACAGCCATTTGATAATTCTTAAGGGCTTCACTTTCATTCCCCATATCCATTAACACTTGTCCTTTTTGTGAATAAAGACTACCAACGAAAGGCGCTAATTCTAAGGCCTGATCCAAATATCTAAGTGCTTGATCATATTGTTTGATTTGGTAATAGATATCAGCCAAATCAATCATATCTCCGATAGAGTAAGGTGTTAACTCCAATATGTCATTGTACTGCGCAAAAAACTCGGTTACATTGTTACGCTCAGCACAAGAGGATGCATATAATTTCTTGATTCCCTCAGAGTAGTTCTTTTTAAGGAACTTCTTCAATACTTTTTGAGCTGCAGCCGGATTTTGGTTTACATTGAGCTCAATTACATATTTTAATCGAAGGAAAGTCTCATTTTTAGGATACTTTGCATACCCCTCCAAAGCCAAATCAATTACTTTTTGGTTATTTCCTCTTGAAGACTCTAATTCAATTCTGTCCTCTAAACTTCCAGCTCCTTCTCCTCTAACCTCATCCAGCTGATTTAATAAATCCTCTGCTTTATCATAATCTTCGTTTGACAAGGCTTCATTAAACTGTAGGGCTAATGAAAAACGATTTTGAGGATCAACTACTTTGATTTTTTCAGCAGCAACACCCAATTCGGTATCATTCCCCTCTTGCAAATAAAGCTCTAAAAGCTCCCATAAAATTAAACTACTGTTAGGAGCCAACTCCTCCGCATCTTTTAAAGTTGAATGAGCTTGATTTGTTTTCCCATTATCCAAATAAAGTCTGGAAAGTAAGAGCTGATCCAATAAATTCTCCGGATTGTTTTTTACACGCTCTTCAAAGTAAACTTCTCCTGCCGAAGGAATCATCGTTAAGTCTTCTCCTCCAACTTTAGCGTAAGATTGATTTTTGTTACTATGTGTCAAATTACTTAATGGAGCTCCTTTTTCGTCCGTAATCCGAACCATGAAATTTTGAGAACTGATTTCACTGCTTCCTACCTGAATTAAAATACGGTTCCATCCTTTTTTCAGACTAACTGATGATCGGTAAGTATCAACTCCATTGTTGTATTCCTCTTCAACCGAAATCAATAATTTATCATTCATCCAGGCTTTTAAAGAACCTGAAGTTCCTACCCTCAACTGTGCGTTTTGATCACTTGGACTGTTTACATAGGTTTGAGCATAAACAATACTATTGTCTGTGTCAAAATGATATCCGGTTCTAATCCATTCTCCTACTCTAAAATCATTGCTTTCAAACCAATAAACCTCAGCTTCTCTTTTATTTCTGAATCGAGCCGAAGTAGAGGGCTGAGTTAAGGGACTATGTTCTTTGTCAAATCCACTCGCCGAAATGTTCTCGAAGGTTCCAACTACCTGCCAAAGGTTAAAGTTACCTACGTTCGCCATCTGCTCCCAATAGGCATCAAAATCACCATCTCTGTAATAATAGTTTCCTATGCTACCATGTGCCATTGCCTTGATTGATCCATCAACTGATGGATCGGCCAAAATTTTCTCAAAAAAAGCAATTCGCTCCTTTCGTTGAACATCTTCATAGGAATTTACCGCTGAGGTGTGCCAAAATGCTTGTAGATACTCTGTTTTTCTATCTGTTAAATCATACAAGCTTCTAAATGATTGAAATGCTTTGTACGAGTCCATTTGATCATCGTAAACCAAAGCCAACAATGCCCAGGCATCTTCATTTGAGGGATCAGAGCTAACAATCGACTCCAACTCCTCAATGGCACTTGGATAATTGTTCTCCTGAAAGTAGCCCCAGAACTTGTCTAATTTGTCTTGGGCCAAAAGATTGATCTGCACAAGCAGCACCAATACTAACGACAGTAAATTCTTCATATGTTTTAGTTTCAGTATAAAAGTTCTAATATAACAAGTAAGTACCATAATGTTATACTTATCCAAGCAACTTATTGATATTTGGCCCATATTACTTAATAATTGGATTTCTATCTTCTAGAACAGTAATACCTGTTTTTGGGAATTCAGTACATTTGGTTAACCAGGGAACTATTCTTTTTCAGCGATTCATTATGAGGAATTACTTTCTTACTCTTCTCATTATGTGTACTTCCTTTGCATTTTCGCAAACGGAAAATGCCCCTTTATTCACTACAGTTTCTCCAGATATAAGCAAGGTTTCATTCATCAATTCTGTGGTGGATATGGATACCCTCAATTTTTTTCTGGAAGATGATCTATACAATGGTTCGGGAGTTTCGGTAGGAGATGTGAACAATGATGGATTAGTGGACCTTTATTTTGTCAGCAATTTTGGTCGGGATGCCCTTTATTTAAACCAGGGTAATATGGTTTTTAAAGACATTACTCAAACCGCTTTTGAAGATGATTTTTCAGATGCATGGAAAGTTGGATCGACTATGGCTGATGTAAATGGAGATGGTTTTTTGGACATTTATGTTTGCCGACGGGGAAGTAGGGGTCAAAAAGAAGAAGCCAGACGCAACTTACTCTTCATCAACAATGGTGATGAAACCTTTACGGAAAAAGCCCGAGAATATGGAATAGATGATCCCGGACGTGGAATGGATGCAGCCTTTTTTGATTATGACCAGGATGGTGATTTGGACCTTTATGTAGTCAATCGGAAAAAGAACACCAGTGTTATGGAACAATATACCGGACAAATGGATTCGGAGCCCATGCATGCCAATCGACTTTACAAAAACATAGATGGTTATTTCATGGATGTCACTTCACGTGAAAATGGAATCGTTTCTTTTGGCTTTTGCCTTGGCGTTGGTATTTCGGATTTAAACAACGATGGCTGGCCCGATTTGTATGTCACCAATGATTATGATTTACCCGATTTTTTGTTCATCAACGATCAAAATGGTGGTTTCAAAAATGAAATGCGTCAACGAATCAGGCACACTTCTCATTATTCCATGGGAATTGACATTGCAGACATTAATAACGATGGTTTTACGGACATTTTTGTTCCGGATATGTCGAACACGAATTACGAAAAAACTAAAACCAATATGGGCAGTATGTCCGTCGCCAATTTTTGGGACAGGGTTAAACGTGGTTACCCTTACCAATACATGTACAATAGTTTACAGTTAAACCTTGGGCAGGGCTACTTTTCTGAAATTGCCCACATGGCCGGAGTAGCGAGCTCGGACTGGAGCTGGTCGCCACTCCTTGCCGATTTTGACATGGATGGACAGCTTGACATTTTTATTTCCAATGGTTTTTATCGTGAAGTAAGGGATAAAGACTACACCAATTCGCTTAAAACTTACATGCGTAATCATCCTAACCATTTTGATTATAAAAAAATGCTGGAGGCTATTCCACAAACCAAAGAAGTTAATTTTTTCTTCCGCAACAAAGGTGATTTAACCTTTGAGGATGTAAGTGTAGATTGGGGAATGAACTTTGGAACAGTTTCACACGGAGCTGCTTATGCGGATTTAGATAATGATGGCGATTTAGATTTGGTCATCAATAATGTTAACGAAGTTCCCACTCTACTTCAAAACAACGGTAGCGGTCAAAACTACCTTCAAGTTGAATTAAAAGGTCCCTCCCTCAACACCAAAGCTATTGGTGCTAAAGTTGAACTTAAAACATCTGACGGAATTCAAATTCGAGAACTCTATCCTTCCAAAGGTTATGCTTCTTCCTCTGATTACACTTTACACTTTGGTTTAGGATCTAATACAGAAATAGAGCAACTAACTATTTTTTGGAACAGCAAAGAAATGACCCAATTACCTTTGGTTAAAACGAATCAAAAACTGGTTATTGACTATGAAAACTCTACCAAAACTGAAGCTCTTTACCTTATCCCATTTAATAAAGATGAGGATATTTTTGTTGATGTAGAAGAAGCAGCTTATGACGATTACGAAAGGGAAATTTTACTCCCTCACAAAATGTCACAACTAGGTCCATTTATGAGTTCTGATGATGTAAATGGTGATGGCAAAGATGATTTATTCATTGGTGGAGGAAATGGTACTTCAGCCAGACTTTTATTGAGCTTGGATAATGATATTATGCTCCTTAAGCCTCAAGGCATTTTTGAACAAGATGCTCATTATGAAGATGCCCAATCTGTGTTTTTTGATGCTGATATGGATGGAGACTTAGACCTTTATGTGGTGAGTGGTGGTAACGAATTTGAAAAAGGGAGCTGGCATTATCAGGATCGCCTTTACATCAATGCAGGGGATGGAAACTTTAAGCGAGATTCTGCCGCTTTACCTCTTATTACCACTAGTGGACAATGTGTAATCCCAAATGATTTTGATCAGGATGGAGACATTGATCTTTTTGTGGGAGGAAGACAAGTTCCGGGAGAATATCCCAAAACGCCGCAATCTTACTGGTTGGTGAATAGCAATGGGAAGTTTGAAGATAAAATTGCAGAAATTGCTCCTGAACTGCAATTTTACGGTATGATTACTGATGCTCAATTCACCGATTTAAATGAAGATGGTGAATTGGATTTAGTGGTGGTTGGCGAATGGACCTCAGTGGGCCTGTTTATTCAAAAGGAGAATCAATTCACCAAAGACAGTCAAATTTATGATGGTTCTGGATTGTATGGATGGTGGAATACCGTTGAGGTATATGATCTTGATGGAGATGGTAATAAGGAGATTTTGTTGGGGAATTTAGGCTTGAACAATAAATTCCATCCCAACGCTGATCATGAACTGCAAGTTTACTTAGAGGATTTTGACGAAAACGGACAGTTAGACATTATCCTGAGCAAGTTCTTTAGTGGAGTGGAACATCCAGTTAGAGGTCGCGAATGTTTAAGTGATCAAATTCCGTCAATTGCCGAACGTTACTCTTCCTATTCAGCTTTTGCACAAGCTCAATTTGGGGATATTTTTGAGGGAACAGAAAAACCCCTTGCCGTTAATAATTTCAGCAATGGATTTCTTCAAAAAGTAGATGGTCGTTATCAATTTACTCCCTTTCCAAATATGGCTCAAATTGGTCCAATCAACAAATTCATTCCAGCCGACTTTAATGGAGATGGTAGAATGGATTTTATTGTGATTGGGAATCGTTATGAAGCGGAAATAGAAACACCTCGTTACGATGGAAATCCTGGACTGGTTTTAATCAACAAAGGAGAACTAGTCTTTGATATTTTCCCGCTTGAGCAGGGTGGTGAATTTGCCAATAAAAATGCAAAAGATGCCATTCTCCTCAACGATCAACTCTACATTTCTAACGCCATGGAGAGTGTAAATAAAATCACCTTATTCCTGCACTAAAGTGTATAAAAAAAGGCCATCCAAAATTGGACAGCCTTTTAATATTATTGTGAATTTTTCTTAGTGAGCAACCACAATATTGATGGTTCCTTTTTCTCCGTTTTCAAACTCTAAATCAACAACGTAAGTTCCAGCAGCAATTGAAGTAACATCAAATTGCAACATGTTTCCGTTCATTGAAGCGTTTTGCGTAGAAATTAATTTTCCTGAAAGGTCAAATACCATTAATTGAGCATCTCCTTTATCTTCTGTCAAAGGAATGTTAATGACAGTAGTTGCAGGATTTGGATAAGCATCCAAATCAACCAATGGAAGTTCTACAACACTCAACTCATCAGCATCAAACATATGAACTGTTGAAGCAGGAACGATATCCGTTCCGAATCCATTTGTAAAGAATGATCCGTCACTTTCTCCTGGGAAAACAGGTTGAGCATAAGTATTTTGGTTCTCACGGTAGTCAATCTCAGTATCGTATCCTAAGAAAATGTTTTCACCATAGTGAGTAACACAGAACAAATATCTTTGACCATCTTCCATTACGAAAGGATCTTCAAACGGAAGGTAAACATTCTCTTGTTGTAAATCAGAAAGGTAAATGTACTCTCCACTTGTAATCTCATCTAAAAGGCTAATTGCAAAACCAGCATCGTTGATATCAGTAAAAACATCATTCCATTGGTAAGCAAATACTTGAACAAACTCTCCGTCCAATGAAGTTGGATCAGGGTTTTGAGAAGATGAAGCTGAGAAAGTCATACCAGCAATTCCCATACGGCTTGCATTAGGATCACTAAATGCTAAACAAGCAGAGTTAGAAGCTGTTGAACTCGCACCTCTGAAGTAAGCAACTCCATTTGGTTGAAGTGATTCATTTACTCTTGAATATCCAAAGATTGAATCACTCATTGTAAAGTCAGCCGGTAATTCGTTATCAGCAAGAAATTCATCAGCAGCATCACTGGCAATGATATAATCTACATGGTAATATCCATTAGCGTAAGAAGCTTCACTATACGTTGGTAAAGCAATAAAAACTGAATCTCCCGAAAGGATTGAAGCAACTGGCGTAGAAGTTTCGTTATAAACGTTTGATGCTCCCACATCAATAGTAGCACTCAAAGTAACGTTTGTTTGAGTTTCAGATCCATAGTTGTGAACCCATGCTCCCAATTCAACACTAAATTCAGTATCGTCTTGTGACAACAACTGTAAGTTAGAGAATTGCTCAGGCATTAAAATATGCTGTGGGTAAAATCCAAGATCGTTTTCATAGAATCCTGACTTAGATCCGATAAAAGCAGTTGAAGTTCCAGCAAGAATCTCTGTTTGCAACAAAGCTCCATCCGTATCTGTAATCATTGCAACCGGAATTGTTACTGAACCACCGTCAGCACCACCTCCCATTGAAATAGGAGCTCCAGGAACGTTGTTTACAATTACAACACCAATCGCACCAGCAGTTTCACAAGCCAATGCTTTTGCACCAAACTCACAATCACCACGGTACAATACAGCAATATTTCCAGCCAATTCCGCCGCATTTAAAATAGGATCACAAGCAATTGGAGAATCACCAGTTCCGTCATCAACCATTACAAGGTTACTTTCGATAGAGTTAGCAGGATCTGTCAAATCAGCAACTCCCCATCCTGAACCAGCTTCAGCATAAGAGAAGTCGTAGTTCCCTTCGTTAGGCGAAGGGTCATTTACATAAAAGATCACCTGAGCGCCGCCAATAACCGCTACAAGTGAAAAAGCCATTGATAGTAATAATTTTTTCATTGTCGTGTTTTTTCTAGTTTTACTTAAAAGTTTAATTAGAGTTAATAAGCTACTAAGTTACTAAAATTAACTGGAATAAGCCACACCCCTTTCCTCCCATCACTGGCTAGTAGAAGGAAATACAGCTAAAAGTCCACTCATCCAGAATACAAAGCAAATTGGAAGGGAAAAGTTCATTGATCAATCTTTCTCCAAAATAATGCTGTAATTTAGTACTGTTTTGCGCACAAGAAAAGGTCAAATATTTGCAACCATTACTCCCAAAAGAGGATTCAACTTCCTACTTCTAAAGAGCTCTTTCTTTTTGTCAAACCTGTTAAAACGTCCTATTCACTGGGGACGACCAATGGCGGTGTCTATTGAACCAACAACGGCCTGCAATCTTCGTTGCCCACAATGCCCAAGTGGATTGAGACAATTTAGCCGTCCACAAGGCAATATCAACTTGGAAATGAATCGCCAAATACTGGACAAAATGGGAGGCAGCCTGCAATACATCAACTATTATTTTCAAGGCGAACCCTTTATCAACCCTAACTTTTTGAAATTGGTAAAGGAAGCCCGAAAACGAAATATCTATACTGTCACATCTACCAATGCCCACTTTATTTCTGAAAAAAAGGCCGAAGAAATTGTTGAATCAGGACTGAATGAAATCATCATTTCTATTGATGGAACCACACAGGAGACCTATGAAAAGTATCGAATTGAGGGACAGCTAACGAAAGTGCTGGAAGGAACCAAAAACCTCGTTGCAGCTAAAAAGAAAAAGGGGGTCTCTTCTCCTCTTCTCACTTTTCAGTTTTTGATTGTGCGTTATAATGAATCTCAAATTGACAAGCTGCACGAAATGGCAGAGGAAATTGGAGTCGATTGTGTGAGTTTAAAAACGGTACAAATCTATGATTTTGAAAACGGTCATCCACTCATACCAGAAAACGAACAATATTCGCGATACAAAAAAAAGCCTGATGGAAGTTTTGAACTGAAAAACAAATTCAAAAACCGTTGCTGGCGTATGTGGAGCTCCTGTGTTTTTACCTGGGACGGAAAGGTTGTACCGTGTTGTTTTGATAAAGATGCTCAACATCAAATGGGAGAAATTGACCAATCAACTTTCAAAACCATTTGGAAATCGGCTATCTACAAAGAGTTTAGAAAAAAACTCATGCAAGATCGTCAACAAATTGAGATTTGTAAAAACTGTTCCGAAGGATCTAAGATTTGGGTTTAGGCTGATTAAGCCCTAAGGCAAAACGTTAAATAATTCTAAAATTTCCAGACCACAGGCTGATATTTTATATCTTACATTCTTACAACAACCTTTTGAACTATGAACAAACTTATTTCAACCCTCTTTGCCCTTGGTCTGGCTTTTTTCGTTTATGCCGAGGATCTCAACGAAATAAAAATTGAAAGTAGCATTGAAGATGTAACTGTTTTCCTCACTGGAGGTGAAGTTCACCGAACTGCTGAGGTGAAACTAAAAGCGGGAAGAAATAAATTAATTTTCAAACGAATAAGCACAGTAGCCGATCACAAAAGTGTTCAGTTTAATGCTGATAAAGCCTTTAATTTAGTTTCGGTTAGTTCGGAAATTGACTACTTAAGTTTTGTCGATAACAATCCACGTATCAAAACCTTAAAGGATTCTGTGGCCACATTAAAAGACAAAAACATTGATTTGCTCAATGAAAAGTCGGCTTATGACGCCGAGAAAAAATTGCTTCAAAAAAACAATTCAATTAAAGGTGAGCAACAAAACCTTTCAGTTGAAGAGTTACGTTCAATGGCGGAGTATTATAGAACCAGAATGATGGAACTCAATAAAATCATTACGCAATATGATAAAGACATTGGGAAAAACAACACCATCATATACCGTTATCAGCAACAATTAACTGAATTGAACTATAAGGAAACTGTAAAAAGTAATCAAATCATTGTAATTGTCGATTCGGACGAAGCCAAAACACTCAATGTTGATTTAAAGTACATTGTATCCAATTGTGGTTGGCAAGCCAATTACGACCTTTCTGCCGATAACATTGATGGAGCTATTGAATTAAAATATAAGGCCAAAGTTTACAACAATTCCGGGAATGATTGGAACGATGTTAAAATGGTTTTATCTACCTCCGACCCTAACATTTCAGCTTCGGCCCCTGTTCTTTATCCGTGGTACTTAAATTATTCTTCATTGAATAATCAAAATGATTTTGATGATGCTGGGTATGTTGTTCCTCAAAACAGAGCTTACACTCAATACTATCAAAACGCCAGTACTCCTAAAATTTCACAAAATCTGGATGGAGTTGTAATTAATGATGAGATGAATTCTTTCGAATTTGGTGTAGGAAATGGTAATACCAATCCAAGCAATGTTTCCTTTAAAAGCATTGAGGTTTCACAACTCTCAACCGAGTTTAACATCAAGAAAAAATACACCATCCCATCCGACTCAAAACCATATTTGGTTGAAATTACCAATCATAATCTCAACTCAACCTTTTCACACAAAGCAGTACCTAAACTAGATAAGGATGCTTTCTTGTTATCAAATATTGTAGGTTGGGAAAAACTGGATTTGGTTCCTGGACCAACTAACGTTTATTTCGCTGACACCTATGTAGGTCAATCTTACATCAATACTGCAAATGTTGAGGATACACTTCGACTTTCTTTTGGTAGAGATAAAAAGATTGGCGTTCAACGAAAACTATTGGAAGAATTTAGTGACAAGAAAGTAGTAGGAGGAAATCGTAAAGACTCTTACACCTATGAAATTACGATTAAAAACAACCGTAACATTGAGGTGAACATGGATTTGTTTGATCAAATTCCAATTTCTCAGGACAGTGATATTTCGGTAAGTATTGAAGAAACTTCAGAAGCTGATTACAACGAAACTACCGGACGTCTGAGATGGAAGGTTAAAATTAAACCAGGAGAAACAAAGAAATACCGTATTGGATTTACTATTAAGTATCCTAAATCCAAGAAAATTAAGGTGAAGAAATACAGAACTGTTTACAGTCCGTCGTTTTAGAACTGTAATTCAGATTCTACTTTTCGACGAAAGTTCATAATGGTACGTTCCATATTGGAAAAGAACCGCTCTCGCTCTTTTACATTTACTTCAGAAATTTGACTGGAGTTCGTAATGAGCTTTTGCAAAATGTATTTGGATTCTTTTGAATAATATGGATCTGTCGTTCCGAGATAATTCAACACATTGTGCGCAAAATAAACCGACGAACCTCCATTCCAATCCAACAAATAGGTATTGTCATGGATAAAGGTATCGACATAATACATGGTTAACTCATTACCAGATGCTACTGGCTCATTGCCATGGGTAAACTTGCGTCCTACCTCGGCTTGTTTTTTCATGTGATGGAGCAGTTCTACCAAATTATCAAGTAACTCCAAAGCATAAGCCGGATCTTCAAAAACGTGCGAATTAAAATAATATTCGATTTGTCGCAAAGTTCCCCTTAAAGTTTCCGGGCCGTATATCTCGGTTGTTGGAATGGAATTATAGAGATTCAAAGCCTCAATTCCAACATTGAGGATATCCCGTTCTATCTTCTCCCGTTTAAACTTTTGGTCTTTAAACTCTGGGCTTTCTAAAAAAGTCTTGGCCCAAAAGAAGAACTTAAAGCGTGTTAAATGTGGAAGGTTAAGCATTTGAAACATGGGAGATTCGTTAATACTCACTGTTACATGAATATCCTCTAACTGCTTAATGGCCGCCAAAATATCCCTCATTCCTCCTAACCAACTTCGGATGTTCATGGCAAAGGAATCAAGCGGATTATAGTTAAAGGTTACTTTTCCCTCCTGAAGTGAACCATGCCCGTCAAACGAAACATCAAAAGTCTTGCATAAAATTTGCGTTTCGTAGATGGTTAAAGGAACATCGCCTCGCAAGCGTCGATAAACGGCATCCTGACTTAAATGAAGCGTTTCTTGTAAAACATTAGAAAGTCTTTCCCCTGGAGGAAGTTGCGTTTTGATGGCATCAAAAATACGCTGTTGAATATCATTGACCACTTCCATAATGGTCTCTAAGTTAACATTAATAATACAAATGCTCCGAAAGGTAGTTCTTCACATAATCTGAAACTCCTTCCTCTAGTGAAGCAAAACCTTCTTCATAACCTTGGTCCAACAGCTTTTGCATATTTGCCTCGGTAAAATACTGGTATTTATCACGAATATCTTCCGGAGTTGGAATAAAAGAGATGTTAGCCTCTTTGTCCATTGCCTTAAAAGTCGCCAAAGTCAGATCATTAAATGTTCTGGCTTGCCCGGTTCCTAAATTGTAAAGTCCACTTTGAGGTTTCTTTTGCATCATAAACATGCAAACCTTCACCACATCCTTCACATAAACAAAGTCTCGTAGCTGTTCACCATCCTGGTAGTCGGCATGATGAGAAGCAAATAATTTCATACCTCCAGTGGCATTAATTTGGTTAAACGCATGCATAATAACAGATGCCATACGCCCTTTATGGTATTCATTAGGGCCATATACATTAAAGAACTTTAAACCAGCCCAAAAAGGAGGGGCTTTTTCTTGCTTCAAGGCCCAAATATCAAAGTTGTTTTTAGATTCACCGTACGGATTTAAGGGCTTTAAATTGGTCACGATATCGTGTGAATCCTCATAACCATTTTCACCCATTCCGTAAGTTGCCGCTGAACTTGCATAAACCAACGGAATGTTGTGTTCAGCACAAAGGTTCCACATATCTTGTGAGTATTGTTCATTCAACTCATCAAAAATGCTCTTGTCAAATTCAGTAGTATCTGTTCGTGCACCTAAGTGAAAAACGAAATCAATTTCCGAAACAAAATCTGCAGCCCACTTAAAAAAGTCCTTTCGCGGAATTTTAGCTACGAGGGTTTTCCCATCCAGATTTTTGTTCTTTTCGGGATAAGAAAAGTCATCAACAACTACAATATCCTGAAATCCTTTTTTATTTAATTCACTCACCAAACATGACGAAATGAAACCTGCGGCACCCGTAACTACTATCATTTTTTTCTTTTTTAAGTCAAATTGTCAGCTTTTTACCCCATTTTGTTTCAATACTCAAAAGGGTAAGGTTTTTGACCATTTAGAAAACAAAAGTAAGAAGTAATTATTATTAAATTTGAAAGAAATATTTTATCACAGATGGATTACGAAAAATACGACAGTTATGAAACCTTAGATGGTTATGGTGAGGTGTCTCAGTCGGACATTTCATCTTATATGGCCAAGGTGTTTACTTATATGTTCTTAGCACTTTTAGCCTCGGGAGTTACCGCTTATCTTTTTGGTAATACCGAAGGATTGAGAGAATTGCTTTATACTGCAGAAGGCGGTAGAACAATGCTAGGATGGATTGTGATGTTTTCTCCAATTGGTGTGGTTTTACTAATGGGTGGACGAATGAATAAGATGTCCTTTGGCGCTTTGGCACTGACCTTTTTCACCTTCGCCATTTTATTTGGAGCTAGCATTAGCTACATCTTTTTTATGTTCTCAGATGGGCATTTGTTCCTGACTTTCTTTATCTCTGCCGCGACCTTTGGGGTCATGGCCTTAGTGGGATATACCACCTCTACGGATTTGACTAAAATGGGGTCTATCCTGTACATGGCCTTAATTGGTTTGGTGATTGCCATGCTTGTAAACTGGTTCATTGGTAGTAGCCAAATGGATTATATCATTAGTGGTATTGGGGTTTTGATTTTCACGGGACTAACAGCTTATGATACTCAAAAAGTAAAACACATTGCCCTAACCATGGGAACAACAAGTGAAGGTGCTCGAAAAATGATCATCATGGGAGCTTTGACCTTGTACCTTGATTTTGTAAACTTATTCTTATTCATGCTCCGTTTCTTTGGACGCGAATAAGCTGGATTAATAAAAAAAAAGAATCAACGCCTTTCTCTCCAAGAAGGGCGTTTTTTTATTCCAATCATAAAAGGAAGAATGTTTATCTTAAGGGCCGTGAAAGAAACCCTGTTGATATTCTTCCTATCCGTTTTTTGTTCTTCTCTGGCACAAGATTCCATTCCAGAGATTGAAAACAGAGTTCAAGAAGCAGCCACAGACACCAATCTTTTTGATGATCTTATTTATTTAGGGCGATATTATCAAGGGGAAGATTCTTTGAAGTCAATACAGTATTTTCAGCAGGCATTTTCCGTATCAAATCAATTGGGGGACAAAAATAGAAAAGGAAGAGCTTTTCATTATTTAGGAAGGCATCATATCGTTTGGTCCAAGGATATGGACAAGGCGATAAGTTATTATAGATCTTCCATTGAACTTTTTAAACAAGCGGGAAATATTGAGGAAGAAATTGCCGCAATCATCCGATTAGGAGGCCTATTTGAATATTATTTATTGGAAGAATCCAGAGCCATAGAGCTTTACCATGAAGCTATACTCGCTCATCCAGACGACCCTACTATTGCATGTAGCATGAATAATGCTCTTGGAAATGTGATGAAAAGCACAGACGAAGACCAAAAGGCAATTGACTATTATACTACCTCAGAAACCTATTTTGTCCAACTGCAAAACCCCTCTCCCAGATTGAATAAAATTCAAATGTCTAATGACAAAAACAGAGGCGTTTTATACCGTAACAATGAATCTTACGACACCGCAGAATTTTATATGAATCGCTCATTAAGCCGATCAATTGAAGCGCAGGACTCAGGTTGGATTGCCCGTAATCATAATAGTTTGGCCATCTTGTACATGGAGCAAGATCAGTTTACCCAAGCCATTGAAGCCTTTGAACGGTCTATTGAAATAAAAAGGGCCATTAATTACCAACAGGGAGTTATTACCTCCTGCTCTAACATTGCCTTTCTGTATCTTAAATTGGGAGATTACAGTAATGCAAAAAGATACATCGATGAGGCCGACACTGTTGTTTATGAAGGTTGTCCAATTGGTAGATTAATACAATTAACCTCTGTTAAGGCAGACTATTATGCCGATACCAGAGACTACAAAAAAGCCTATGAAAATTTACAAATCGTCATCGACCTTTCGGATAGTTTAAAAAGAGAGGATGAAAATCGTCTATCCAAAGATTTAGAAGCCAAATATCAAAATGAAAACAACAAAATTCAACAGCAAAAATTAAAGGCCGACTTGCTTGCTGCAGACTTGAGGGAGAAGAATAAGAGTGAGCAGATTAAGCGACAAAATCTTTACATTATTCTCTTTATTACCGGGGGTATTTTGATGTTGGGACTGATCATTTTTGTGGTACGGGCTAACATGCGAAGAAAGGCCACTAACCGTGAGTTAAAACATAAGAATGCTGAGATTTTGGAAAAGAGTCAGGAGATTAGTTTACAAAAACAGCAAATAGAGGAAAAGAATCAGGAAATAGTTGACTCCATCACCTACGCCAAACGAATTCAGGAAGCCATTCTCCCATCCAATGAAGTGATTAAGTCGGCTTTACCTGAGAGCTTCATACTCTACCTTCCCAAGGACATTTTAGCCGGAGATTTTTACTGGTTAGAGACGGTAGATGATTGGGTAATTTGGGCTGCGGCTGATTGCACAGGACATGGAATTCCTGGAGCTATGGTGAGTGTAGTTTGTCACAATGCACTTAACCGTTCGGTTCATGAATATCAATTGAGAAAACCAGGGGATATTTTGAATAAAACCAGAGCGTTGGTTATTGAGAGTTTTGAAAAAAGCGAACATCATGTAAAAGATGGAATGGACATCGCTCTTTGCTGCTTTAATACCAAAACATCCGAACTGCAATTTTCCGGGGCAAACAATCCGCTATGGTTGGTAAGAGAACAGACTAAATTTGAAGCCGAAACACCACTCTATATTACCGAGCATTCTGATTTGGGATTAATGGAAATTAAAGGTGATAAACAACCTATTGGGAATCATTATGTCAGTGAACCCTTTAAAACTCATTCACTCCAACTTCAAAAAGGTGATGAAATCTATGTTTTCACCGACGGATTTGCAGACCAATTTGGAGGCGACAAAGGGAAAAAGTTGAAATACAAAAACCTGAAAAGTCTCATTTTGCAACATGCAAAATCAAATCTTGAAGAGCAGCAAAAGCAACTTAACGATTCCTTTTTTGACTGGAAAGGAGATTTTGAACAATTAGACGATGTCTGCATTATAGGCGTGAAACTTTAGCCCTATTTTCTCAAGTTTCGTACTCGCGCCATTCCTTCCAGCGCCATTTCCATACACATACCTTCAATTGAATTTAAATAACGTTCCAATTCTATGTCTTCAAAATCTGCCTTGTTTGATTCAAGATCATCTAAGGCGATGTTTACACAACGCTGAACATCTTTTTTCTCTCCAAGTTCCATCCAACAATTAGCAACGTATAATACAATATTGGTTGATGACTCAAAGCTTTCTAATGGAAATTCCTTTTCACTTTTGTTCAATATATCTCTGGCATCATCAGGTCTTTGTTCCTGTACATATCCCATAGCTACATTGCAAAATTGGAAAACGTAATTCTGTGCCATGTTTGGGGATTGATAGGGAGTTCGTTCTGGATTTCCAAATTCAAATTCATCCATTAACATACGTTTACTTTCATCCAAATCCACATATCCTTGAGAAGTGTAACCTTTATACATACCTTGAACGGATGGCACCAATTGATAAGTCATTAGTCGATTTTCCTTTTCAGAGAAGAGCTTCGCCGTTCCCGACCCTGTCAAAGCAAAATGGATAGGACGTTTATTGATATTTTGGGCAATGATATCCAACTGAAAAATATCAGAAAGAAACAGATACGTTCCCATTGTACTTAACTCCAATCGATCATCCAAACCTAAAGAATCTCTCGTTGGCAATGTAGTTTCCAAATAAAAGTTCAAATAAGGAAATGCCGGATAATCTGGGTAATTTCTATCCTGATAAGTTGACATATTTTTCTTCTTTAACATTTCCAAAAACCGGTTCAGATCAATGCTCTTCTCATAATTGATTCCATCACTATACAACATGATATAGTCCAATTGATGGTTTGCGTAATCCTCCTTTCCCAGCGAGGTCTTTATATCGGACTTTTTAAGGTGATATTCGTTGTAGTAAGGAACATTCGCCAAGCTGGTATTGATAACCGTAACATCTGTTCTGAAACCAAGAATTTCCTGAACAAACCAAAGCGGAAAGGTATCTGAATCACCATATGTAAATAAAATGGCGTTTTTACCACACGACTTTAAGATGTTCTTCGCAAAATTCAGCATTAAATCATCATATTTTGCTTGCTCTAAAAAAGACCTGGCGTCATCTGGAAAACCAGCAACATCCAACTCATACCAATAATGCACATAATCATGCGCCAATTTGGTTTTCACACCTCCTACAAGGACCTCATAACTTGGATTTATCTTAACTAATTCTTCATAGGTTTGAAGACTTTTATTGGCATATTTTATATACTCATTGGCCTCATCTTCATTCATTCCATCAAAATCGGCATCCATCTTTTTTAAGCCGGAAAGCTCATCACAATGTAAAGAATAAGCTCTCCCTAAGGCCTCATATAAAGAGTCTGTCAAATTATCTGCCCCTTCCAACAATTCAATGGCATCTTCATCGGCATCCGGATAATTGTAATACACCATCCGGTTAAAATTATACGCTTTTGCTCTAAAGCTTGCCGCATTAAAAGTATTTTGGCTGTAGTTCTTAAACTCATCCCCCAAGTCCTCATATTCCTTTGATTTTAATGACCAAAACAAATGTTCTTCTTTATCATCAGGAGTTTCCACGTCAAAAGAAAGTACATAATAACCATCTGGTTTCTTAGCAAAATCTACATAAAGTGGAGACTGTAATCCATAACCTTCTTCCTCAAACTTTTTCAGTACTTCTTCAAATTGGGGAAAAGATGCCAATTCTTCGGTATCAACTGATTTACCACAAGAGGCTAATGAAAATAAAGTGAAAAAGATTAATACAATGGACTGTCTCTTTAAAACAACTGATGTGAAAAGGGGTTTCATAATTTAGGCTTTGAACGGAGCAAGATAGAAATTCTCACTTAGAGAATTACCTAAAGAAACCTAATTTATGCTAAAAACAAGGATAAGATCATCTGTGAAAATTTCAATTGGTATTTGGACTGAATCCAGCTGGAATGGGCTTTGAACAAATCATTTTTGGAGGTAATGAGCTGAAAAAAGGAAATTTGTCCTTCTTGATAACGCAAGTGATTACTCTCATACTCCAATTTAGAAAACTCATACAATTGCTGGGATGCCTCAACTGACGAAACAGCATTAGAAACATCCATTTCTAGCTGAGCACGCCTATTTTCTCGATTTTGAATGACCGTTTCATTTTCTAGCAAAATTCGTTGCTGCTCTAATTGATTGATGTTAATTTGATTTCGCACCCTGTTTCCGTTGAAAAGAGGAATGGTTAAAGAGGCAGATAAAGATTGATAGAAATTTTCGTTGAGTTGATTACCTAAAGGCTTTGATATCCATTCACCACTTGAGTTTTGAATTTTATTATTCTCCGAATATCCACTTCCCATAGATGCACTCAAAATAATGCTAGGATACAATTGTCCCTTAATTTGCTTGCTTTGCAGGAGGCTTTTTTCGGATTGTAATAATTGCATTTCCTCTTCAATTCCAGCCACTTTCTCCATTGATTTTGAACCTAAATTTAACTCCTCATCGGCCTGGATAACGAACGAAGAGTCGTACTCAACACCTAATAACTGCTGAAGTAGTAAAAGGGAGTAATTGTAATCATTTTGAGCCTGTATAAAAAGTTGATGATCTTTTTTAAGTTGAGTGTTTACCTTTAACACATCTGCTTGAGTTAGTCGGCCTTCATCAAATAAAAGAGAGGTACGCTCCACCTCTTCTTCACTCCACTTAAGGTGCTGCTGACTCACTTTTACGATTTCACCATTCAACATAGCTTGTAAATACAAAGTCGTCACCTCAAGCTGGCAATTTCTTTGTGATAACTGATGATTAAGCTTTTGATATTCCAACTCAACATCCGTCATTTTTCGGCCATAATAGTTTTGAAGGCCCGAAAATAAGGTGAGACTACTGTTGAGGTAAAAGTTGTCGTATTGCACCCGACTATTTGCAAATTCATTGGTGAAAGGATCAATGGTTTGCCCCCAGTTATAACCATGTGAAGCTCCCGCATTTAGGTTTGGGAAGAAGCTATAGATAGAGCTTCTATCAGCCTGTTGAGCTTGTTGTAAGTTTAATTGACTGATTTGAACGGAACGATTGTGAGCCAATGCTGTGTCAATACAAGCTTGTAATGACCATTCATTTTGCCCAAAGGCCAGAAGGTTGGCAAAAAACGCTATAAAAACTATGGCTTTCATCAATCTAATAGCTTTCTGAATTTGTTAAAAATTCGCTCCATTAGTCTCAAATCTTCTGTAATAATTTCCCCGTTTGCAGACATATCCGGAGTATATTCTAACTCCTTACCATAAGAAGAAGTTAGGCCGTTAAGTAACTCAAACTCTACCCGGTATTTTTCTTCATTTGGTACCAAAGAAATGTCTGTCACTTTACCATCTAGCTGGCCATATTCGTGATAAGGATAATTGTCCATTTTCAAACGCACATTTTGCCCTTTTTCCAACTTCCCATAACCTTGTTTAGGCACTTCCATGTATCCCACATACTCCTGGTTTGCCGGAACAATGGCAAAAAGTGGCGTTCCGGCCGAGATAAACATACTCTCGGATAATTGCTGAACATAAGAAAGTTGCCCATCAGTTAAGGCCCTTATCTCATAGGTATTACTCCAATTTTCTAAGGCGTTTTGAATGGTTTTTAAATGACTATTGATGGACAGTAAATAGTCATTTTTTCGTTTACTCAACTCGTGCTCCAACTGGTTTAACTGCTTTTTAAGATCGGTAATGGTGATGGAATTTTGGATGGATGATTTTTGGAGATTGCTGACTTCATTTTGCATTTGAGTAAACTTCTTTTCTTCATTCTGGAACTCAATTTTTGAAATGACTCCGGCTTCATATAAACGCTTATCCGACTCAAACTTTTCTTCTGCATCTTTCAGCTGTTTTAATGCTCGATTACTTTGATCATTATTAATTCCATGCAGATTACTGTAGTTATGAATTTGCTCTTTGAGATTTTCTATTTGAAATTCCAGCTCATCATTTTCTCTAAAATATTGATAGTCCAAGATGGATTTTTTGAGCAATTGATAATCTGCTTGTAAACTACCAAACACCAAACCTTCGTCATCAAAAGAAACATTTAAATAATCTTCTTTTTCACTTTCTTTTACTTGTGAACAGAGCTTTTCGAGATACACTTTTGCCTCACCACCCAAGGTATTTCTGAGTGTTGCTATAACATCTCCCTTTTTCACCTCGACATGGTCGTCAAAATAAAGTGCGTCAATTTCACCATCCATTTTATTGACTAAACTAATCGTGGGCTGTTTGGTAGATAGTACCGCGGTTCCATTAATTACATCAGGATATTTAATGAACCAGCAAATGAAAAGCCCCATAAGGATAAGTACAAAAATGAGTGTTATTCCCCATCGAATCATCCAATTAGGAACATGAGACATAATTTCTTGCACCTCATCACTTCTGAGTTCGATATGTTCTCTATTCTCAGGCATTTAATTTTTCTAGTTCTAGTTGATTTTTGACTAAGTTGTAATAGTTTCCTTTTAGGTCCACTAACTCTTGATGGGTTCCTTTTTCAATGATTTTCCCTTCATCCAACACCACAATTTGATCGGCATTTTTAACGGTACTCAAACGATGTGCAATGACAATGGCCGTCCGTTCTTTAAAGAAAGCATTGAGGTTTTCCATAATCACCCTTTCATTCTTCGCGTCCAAAGCACTAGTTGCTTCATCAAAACATATAATTTCTGGATTTTTATATACCGCCCGTGCTATGAGTAAACGTTGCTTTTGTCCGGTACTCATGCCCACTCCTTCCATTCCAATTTTAGTATTAAACCCAAGCGGTAGCGAATCAATGAAGTCCTTGATATTGGCAATTTCCACCGCTTTATTCAGCTTATCCTGATCGATATAATCCTGCCCAACGGCAATATTTTCGGCAATGGTATCATTGAAGATGTAGCCCTCTTGCATCACCACTCCACATTTTTCTCTCCAGCTTTGTTGGGAGATATTGTTGAGGTTTTGGGATCCCAATTTTATTTCTCCCACCTGGGGTTCATAAAATTTGAGGAGCATTTTCATAAGAGTAGTTTTCCCACTTCCACTGGCTCCAACAATAGCCGTTGTCTTTTTCGGGGAAATGGTCAAGGTCAAATCTTCAATGACATTTTTAGAAGTTCCTGGATAACGAAATTCTACCTCCTTCAACTCTATTTCCTGGTCGGTAGAGATATCATTGATTTTCATTTCTGGATTGGGCTCTTCATCTTCCTTTCCATGTATTTCGGACAGTCTTTCTAAAGCTATTTTTGCATCTTGAACGGCAAAGATAATTCCAATTAATTGTTGAACTGGTGAGTTTAACTGACCAATAATAAAGGTAATAGCCATCATTATCCCAAGCGATATTTGTCCTTCAACAACCAAGGTTGCCGCTAAAAACACAATTACTATATTCTTGAACTCATTAATGATGCTGGCTCCAATCCTATGTGTTTGTTGAAGCGCCAAATTTTTGGTTTCTATTCGAAATAGTTTGGCCTGAAGCAGCTCCCAACCCCATCTTTTTTCCCTCTCAGCATTATGCAGCTTAATCTCCTGCATACCATTAATCAACTCAATCACTTTCCCTTGTTCCGTGCTGAGCTGGGAAAACTTCTTATAATCCAGTTCTTTTCTTTTTTTTAGAAAAATTCCCACCCAGACTATATGCAGAGTACTACCAACTAAAAACACAAAAAATATGGAGAGATTATAATACCCAAGAACTGCTCCAAAAATTAGAAGGTTGAATATAGAAAAGAGTACATTGAGAGAGGTTGTTGTGAGAAGATCTTCAACTTTCTTGTGATCATCTATTCTCTGCATCAAATCCCCGGTAAGTTTCGTATCAAAATAGGATATTGGCAACCTCATCAATTTCATGAAAAAATCAGAAATTAGAGAGATATTTATCCGTGTACTTAAATGTAAAAGAATCCATCCTCTTATCAGCTCAACACTGGTTCTGCCTGCAAACAATAGAAGTTGAGCAAAAAGGATCAAATAAATAAAATGAACATCTCTGTTTTGAATTCCTATATCAACTATACTTTGAGTAAGAAATGGGAAAACTAACTGAAGTAAACTTCCCACTAAAAGTCCTATAACCAGTTGAATTAAAAACTTCTTATATCGGAACAAATAACTGAATAGAAAGCCAAAGCTCTTCTTCCCATCTACCTCGAGTTCAGTTTCTTTTAATGCTGGTGTAGGTTCTACCAGTAGAGCTACCCCCTCCTTTTTGAATGATTCTTTTCCATTTCCCCATCCAGTCAAGAACTCTTCATAGGTCAGTTTCAATTTTCCAAAACCTGGATCAGCAACATAGTAGTGATCTTTTGTCACTTTATAAAGCACAACAAAATGGTTTTGATTCCAATGTAAAACACAGGGTAATGGTGCTTCGTTTTTGAGTTTTTCAATCGGAATTTTAACACCAAGTGTCCTAAACCCAATAAACTCGGCCGTTTTAGCAATATTTTGAAGGCTACTTCCCTCCCTAGTTGTTTCGGACAATTTCCTCAATTGCTCAACACCAACATTTTTACCATAGTGCTTAGCAAGCATACGGATACAAGTTGGACCACAATCCATTAAATTTCGTTGTTCATAAAATATAAATCGGTCAAGTATCATACGGCCTCAACCTCCCATAATTCCTGATTATAGATTGTCAAAACCTCTTCATTAACAATGTACTCTCGACTGTCAGAAATCACATTACAATCTGAAAGAGTTTTGTATCCCTTATCTCCTCTCCACTTTGCAATAAAAGGATTGTATTCACATTCCTCTTTATAAAACCACTCCTCTTCATTTCGCTGGATAGGTCGTCTGTTATCAACACATATATTGCGGAACTCGCAATCCCTGCATACATCAACCTTGCCTTTATGGACATTCCAGTATTTTCTAAATTCCCTGTTAAGTAATAGATCTTGAATCTCTATTTCATCAAATCTTCCAAAAGAATCTTCACCACATTCTACAGAACGTCTTATTTCACCATTTCGATCTATATATATTTTCCGATTGAAATACACATTATGCTTCTGACTTTCATTGAAAATATCGAGGTTATTACCAAATACTGGCAAAAAAGAAGAATCCGTTCCCCTATCATTTTCATCTCCGAGAAAAATTCTTCTCAACACAGGATACTTCTTATAATAATCTTCAACATTAATCTCAAAAGGTGAATTTTCTAGTGTGACTTCAATACTGCGAAAATCAGAGTTTGCAATTTGGGTATCCAAAAAGTCAATTAAATCTGACTCTTTTTCAAACAAAATATGGACATGCCGACATAAGAGCTTCTTCAAAAAAGCAATAATTGGTTCAAAATCATCACTATAATGAACAACCGCATTTGTGATGTAGCTAGGATGAGTCCATTCAAGTGAAACCTCATTAAAATTCTCTTTAAAAATGTCTGGTGTTTGCAGTAAGAATTCCATTTCTAGACATTTAGCAACCCAATCAAACTCCTCTTCAGACAATAGCATTTCAAGTTCTTCAATAGAGTTTCCTACTACCCTTGAAATAAGATTGGAGAAATTTTTCGGAACCAGAATGAATTGGGCTCTTTGCGGATCAATGATAATACTTCTTGTATAACCTTGTACTATCTTAATTTCGTTACACCATATACAAACTCTTTTCATCTTAATTTATAGATTGATTTATAAAATGGTTTAATCATCCCTTTTGAGGTTTGATATTCAATGGAAGGATAACTCGAGACCGCATTTCCTGAAGGAGTAATCAACTCATGATTTGCATTCCAAATATAAATTGGGAGTTGTTTCGTTGCCCTTATTTCTAATATTACATCATTTTCCATAATTTCCTAATTAAAGTATTCAGCTACTCTCTTTTCTAAATAATAATTGCAGGGATAAGACACCTGAAAAAACTGACCTACGGGATTTATTTCAAGAAACACAAATTCACCTTCGGTGGTTACAATCAAATCAATAGACCCGGAATTAAGCTTTAACTCTTCCATTAATCCAGTTATTTTTTTGGCAAAACTGCCAGGCAAACGAAAGGGAGGAGTTCTATTTGGTCTCTCGAAATTGTAATTCCTGAAATCTATTTTAGTCTTTTCATCATTTTGTGAAAATATGGCTGAAGAATAACAGTCTCCGTTCAAATAAAAAACCCTCAATTCAAAAGCTTTATTGATCTCAGTCTGAAACATCATAGGGTAGAACTTATCGGGTAATTGTTCAAGAATTTCATCGGTTAATAGCATTGTACCTGATCCCAGATGATGTTCATCATTTTTAATAAGCATTCCGGGTGTGCAATTCTTCACAATGAGTTCTCCATATTTCAATTTAAAACCTAACAACGATTTCTTATCTCCTGTTACAAATGTTTTGGGAGTTTTAAGACCAAACTTTCGACAACTTGCAAGAACCTCCAATTTGTTAAGGTCATTATCTAACTGACTATTTAAGGATCTCTTCTTTAATTCTCTCAAAAAAAAGTCTCTAATTACAATCCTTTCATCCAATAGCTGTCCATTTATTGTATCTGTCAGAATACGATCAGAAAAATTCACCTTTTCTGTTTTTTTTAGAATGAGAAAAGACCTCCTATACCAAACATGGCTGAAATCGGCTATTCTGTAATTGGTTCCTTTCAGAACAAACTGCGTATTGTCAAAATCATCAACATCCATATGAACAATATCTATTTTATCCTTCGCTGATATTCGTAAAAACTTCTTTTTATAGAATAAAAGCCAATCTATTACCAGACTTGTACAAGCATCCTCTTCACTTGAAATAATTAATATCATTAGAATCCATTTTTTTTGAGTTTTGTATTAAATCAAAATGACTTAAAAGTGGCCAGCAGCTGTGCTGGCCACTTATACTTTATTTGGTTCTCTTATTCAGAACAAACATTATCATATTCCCGATCAGTAACTACATTGTCTCCATTGTAACCATGACCTCTTCCTTTTGAATTCCAATCTCCACAATCACGTCCATCGGCTGTACAATCATCAGTAGTTTGTCCACCTAAAATCATGTTCATTGAAGAATCTGACAATTCCATTTCTTTCATTCCTTCAAACAAAGAATTATTTACTTTTTTCATCTTTTAAAAAGTTTAATTTTCATTACCTACTCTATTCTATTTGGTTTTCGGCTTCCCCAAAGCATGCTTGGGGCAAAACTGAAAAACACAACTAAGAATTTTGGATGTTGACCAACGTATTCGAGACGTATATTTGGACTACGTACTCCTACGTATCAGCCAAAGTCACTACAATTTCAACCATTTAGGCTCGCATAGCCTGTTCATGATAAACTTTGTGATAAGGCCCAAAAGCTTCGGTAAATTCTTTCCGGTTTTTGTGTCCTGTCTTTTTAAAGATGTTAGAGGCATGTTTTGAAACCGTTTTTGGAGCGATGTACATCTCCTCACCTATTTGACGATAAGGTTTCTTCTCCAATATCAGTTGAGCCACTTCCAACTCTCTTTGGGTTAAGGAATAACTTAAAAGTGTTTTTTCCTCTTTTCGTTTTTTGAGTGGATAAGAAGTAGGTCCGTACTTTGTTTTATTGACCAAAATTCCACCTGAACGGTATTTTTGGAGGTATACATAAATGACAATAAAAACAAACTGAATAATCAAAAAAACGACAATAATTGTGTCCATTTGTAGCTTCATAATTTTTGGGTGAACGTTTGATTAAATATAAATCTCCGCTCTTCTCAACAGGCAATTCATTGAGTAATTGAACCAATAATTTAGCATTTGATTCATCCTCTTTTTACTCTGTCAAAAACATAGATTAGGCAACAACATGTGATTCAACCACTTGACATATTTCAATCATTCTTTCACTGAGAAGGGGATTGTTTTATCTTTGCTTTCTCAAATTGATGATCATGACCATAGAGGATATTAAAGCGGATATTTGTGCCGGAATTCCTTCTGCGATTCCAGCCAAAAAAGAGTATGACCCAACCATCAACCACGCTCCTAAGCGTAAGGATATTTTAAGCAAAGAGGAGAAAGAATTAGCCTTGCGAAACGCATTGCGTTATTTTCCTAAAGAGCAACATGCCGAATTGGCTCCTGAATTTGCTGAAGAATTAAAGGAATATGGTCGTATTTATATGTACCGCTACCGTCCTGATTACAAAATGTATGCCCGACCTATTGAAGAATATCCGGGTAAATGTGAGCAGGCCAAGTCCATCATGTTAATGATCCAAAACAATTTGGATTATGCCGTGGCACAACATCCACATGAGTTAATTACCTATGGTGGAAATGGTGCTGTATTTCAAAACTGGGCGCAATATCGTTTGGTGATGAAATATTTGTCTGAAATGACAGATGAACAAACCCTGGTGATGTACTCAGGTCATCCCCTTGGATTGTTTCCATCACATAAAGATGCTCCAAGAGTGGTTGTTACAAACGGAATGGTCATTCCAAACTACTCACATCAGGATGATTGGGAAAAAATGAATGCCCTTGGGGTAAGTCAGTATGGTCAAATGACTGCTGGTTCCTATATGTATATTGGACCACAAGGAATTGTTCACGGAACAACTATCACAGTCTTAAATGCTTGTCGTAAATTAACCGGTGGAGACGGTTCTAATCGTAAAGTATTTGTTACAGCTGGTTTAGGGGGAATGAGTGGTGCTCAACCTAAAGCTGGTAATATTGCCGGGGTAATTTCAATTACGGCTGAAGTAAATCCTAAAGCGACTTATACACGTCATTCACAAGGATGGGTTGATGAGGTAATTGAAGATTTGGATGAGCTTTGTACACGCGTTAGAAAAGCGAAAGAAAACGACGAGGTAGTTTCTATTGCCTACCAGGGAAATGTGGTAGACGTTTGGGAAAAATTTGATGAGGAAAATATCTATATTGATTTGGGATCAGATCAAACTTCATTGCACAATCCATGGGCGGGAGGTTACTACCCTGCAGGTTTAGGTTTAGAAGAAGCCAATGAGATGATGGCGAATGAACCTGAAAAATTCAAAGGACACGTTCAGGAAAGTTTGAGAAGACATGCTACGGCTGTGAATCGCCATACGGCTAAAGGAACTTACTTTTTCGATTACGGAAATGCCTTTTTATTAGAAGCCAGTCGTGCGGGAGCAGATATTATGGCTGAAAATGGCATTGACTTTAAATATCCATCTTACGTGCAGGACATTATGGGACCAATGTGTTTCGATTATGGTTTTGGACCGTTTAGATGGGTTTGTGCTTCTGGGAATACAGATGATTTGCAAGCTACGGATGATTTGGCTTGTGCTGTTTTGGAAGAGATTCGCCAAAACTCTCCAACTGAAATTCAGCAACAAATGGCGGATAACATTCAGTGGATTAAAGGGGCTCAGGAGAACAAATTAGTCGTTGGATCACAGGCTCGTATTTTATATGCAGATGCCGAGGGTCGAATTAAAATTGCTCAAGCCTTTAACAAAGCTATTAAAGAAGGAAAAATTGGTCCGGTTGTATTGGGAAGAGATCATCATGATGTATCAGGTACTGATTCTCCTTTCCGAGAAACATCTAACATTTATGATGGATCGAAATTCACGGCAGACATGGCCATTCATAATGTAATTGGTGATGGATTTAGAGGTGCCACCTGGATTTCAATTCACAACGGAGGTGGTGTTGGCTGGGGAGAAGTAATTAATGGTGGTTTTGGAATGTTACTGGATGGATCAGAAGATGCTGATCGTCGTTTGGAGATGATGTTACATTGGGATGTAAACAATGGTATTGCCAGAAGAAGTTGGGCTAGAAATGAAGGAGCAATCTTTGCTATTCAAAGAGAAATGGAACGTACGCCAAACTTAAAGGTGACTTTACCAAACTTTGTTGATGATTCGTTGCTTGATCAATTTTAATGGTTAATTTGCTGCAATACATTTTATAAAATGGCAGCCAATTATTATCAAACCAAAGAATCAGTTCAAGAATACATTCAGTTGGCCAAAGATGTCAACGGAGGTGAACTCATTAAAAAGCTAAAGGAGTTTTTACCTTCCAATTCAACTTTATTGGAAATAGGCTCCGGTCCTGGAACGGATTGGACTATTCTCAATGCAGATTACGAAGTGGTAGGATCTGACAATTCGCAGGAATTTCTCAATTATCTTAAATCAAAAAATCCTGCTGGAAAGTTTCTTGAATTGGATGCCGTTACTTTAAGCACATCTGAAAAATTTGATGGGATTTATTCTAACAAAGTATTACACCATTTAAAAGATGAAGAGCTCTCTTCCTCCATCAAAAAACAAGCCGCCCTTTTAAACTCTAATGGAATTATCTGTCATTCGTTTTGGAAGGGAGAAGGTACCGAAATCTTTAAAGGACTTTTCGTAAACTATCATTCTGAAACTGGGCTGAAAGTTTTTTTTGATCCTTATTTTGAAATTCTGTTGCTCGAAAGTTATGCCGAATTTGAAAAAGGAGATTCGCTTTTATTGATAGGAAGGAAAAAATGAAATTCGCTATCCTAACGGTATTTCACTCGATCGCCTTTTTCGGGAGTTCTTATTATATTGCTGCTGGTCTTTAAAACATTGACTTACTGCATGCGATATTCCCTACTCTTAATTCTATTATTAAGTATAAGTGCCTTTGCTCAACGTCCGGTTTGTGGCAAAAATGTTGATAGTCTTATTGCATTCGGAGATCGTATTAGAATTACCAAGGTTGATTCTTCGGCTCATTATTTCTATGCCGCACAAAAGCTCGCTCAAAACTGCAACGATAGTTTGGGATTAGCAAAAGCTGGCAATTTCATTGGACTTTGTCATTATCAAAAAGGAGAATATGAAGAAGCTACTGAAGAGTATTTTGAGGCCCTGGGCATAGCCGAAAGAAATGGTCATACAAAAGATCAGGGAATGATCATGAACAATTTAGGTGCACTTTATCTTGACCTTCAAAACTATGAACAATCCGAATATTATTTCAATGGAGCCTTAGATATTATGACCGAACTGCAAGATTCGGTTTGGTTGTCAAAAATCTATACCAATTTGGCAGGTTTGGCCTTTTCCACACAAAACTATGAACTCTCCATTGAGTTATTAGAAATGTCAAGAGATTTGGCTATCCAACTTCAGTTATTTGAAACCGTTGGAGGTTCAGTTGCCAACTTAGCTATTGTTTACAGTTCTCTGGGAAATATGGATGCGGCCTTTGAAGCTTACGATTGGGGAATTTACGTTTTAGACAGTGTTGGTGATCAAAGAGGTTTATGCATCACTCTGCAAGAAAAGGGAAAAGCATTGGCCAATCATGGTTACTATAAAGAGGCTCTTAACACCTATCATTCCTCTTTAAAATTAGCGAAGGAAATCTCCCACCTCGAGAGTGTGGTAAAATGCTACGATGGATTGAGCAAACTGGAGGAAGAAAATGGAAATCTGACAGCTGCGCTTAATTATCAACAATCCTATATTTCATGGAAAGACAGTCTTTTAAAACGTAATAACCAAAAAAACATTGACGAACTCCACATTCAATATCAATCGGAAAAGCAAAAAGAAAAAATTGCCTTTTTAAATAAAGAAAGTGCTTTAAAAGATCAACTCTTTGAAAAAAACGAAAAAGAAAAAAACTACATCATCATCCTTCTTGCTCTATTGACCATTTTAGTGGGCGTTTTCATTTATTTGCTCTATCGTCGTAAAAAGACCACCCTTGTTCTTCAACAAAAAAACTCCGCTATTGAAAATGCTTTAAAAGAACGAGAACTGCTGGTTAAAGAAGTTCACCACCGCGTGAAGAATAACCTCCAGATTGTATCGAGCATGCTAAACATTCATGCCAATACCATTCGTGATGAAAAAATGGCCGAAGTCCTGTTAGAAAGTAGAAAACGTGTTCAATCCATGTCTACAGTTCATCAACAGCTATACCGTTTAAATGATGTTGGCAAGGTTAATTTCTCTGATTATGCTAATCACCTTATTGAGGAAATTGAGAGCCAATACGATTTTGAATTGGATTGTGAAATTAAGGTGAAACGAAAATTAGAAAACATCGAACTTTCAAGTGATCAAACCATTCAGTTAGGATTGATTTTGAGCGAGCTGATGACCAATGCATACAAACATGCCTTTTCAGGAATGCAATCGGGTGAAATAGCCATTTCCTTTTTTAAAGGTAATGGTAAATGGAATTTGCAAGTCAATGATAATGGCTGCGGAATTGGGGAAAAAGAGATGCATAAAAGTGAGTCATTTGGAATCAAATTAATCAACTCATTATGCCGGAGTTTAAATGCCAATTGCGAATGGAAATCAGCCAATGGAACCATTGTTAGTCTTACCTTTGAACTATGAGTAAATCAATTTTAATTGTTGAGGATGAACCTCTAATTGCCGATGACTTAAAAATTGTCATTGAAAAATTAGGATATACCGTAGCTGCCATGGTTGACTCTGCTGAGGGGGCGGTTGACTTTTTACTCAGCAACAAAGTTGATTTAGCACTATTGGATGTTCAAATAAAAGGAGATACGGACGGAATTGACTTAGCTGGCATCCTTAAGGAAAAGTTTGGTGTTCCGTATATCTTTCTCACTTCCTTTTTTGATGATGACACCATTTATCGCATTCGGGAAGCTAGTCCCTTGGCTTATATCGTAAAACCCTATAAAGATATTGACATAAAGGTGAATCTAGGATTGGCCTTTAACCGTAAAAATGATCTTCCCACTCAATCGTCATCAGCGGAAATTGAGAACCACTTTGTGCGAAAAAATGGGGAAATGGTTCGACTCAATATTGATGACGTTCTATGGATTAAAGGAGAGGACAACTATTCGGATATCTATATGACTAATGGGGAAAAATACACCATCAGTCAAACGCTTAAAAGCATGGAAGATAAATTTCCGCTTGCACAATTTGTCCGAATTCAAAAAGGATACATCATCAAGCTTTCGGCCATTAGTTCTATTAGTGGCAATACGGTTTATATTGGTAAAGAAAGTATCCCCATTGGAAAAGCTTACCGTAAGGATTTCTTCAAAAAGCTGATGATTCTCTAATTTTTCCTTCCGTATAAAGGAGGTTTCCTCAAAAAAGTGTCCGTTTCCTCAGGAGTTGTGGTTTTTCAAGAGCAACTTTTTTCTCTTTGAAGTCTAACCACAATTCTAAATTCTTTATGAAAAATTTAAGTTTAAGAACAACTCTTTTGGTTGCCATAACCGTATTATTCACTACTTCATACACACAGTCAGGCCTTTTAGATAAACTAGCTCCAAAACCACCAGCAGATGGAGAAGCTGTGGTTAAAATGTACAGCGATGCGGAACGTACTCAGGAAATTACCAACATTTCAGACGGAATGACCAAAGTTTATTTTAGAGGTTACTTATGGAAATCACGGACTAAAAGAGGAGATTCTCCTTATCAACCTATGAAACCAGAATTTTGCATCATCATGAACGAAGACACTTTTGCCTGGAATGAGAGTTTTCAAGGAACAAAAATCATAAAAGTAAAAGGAACTTTGGAGGGCGAAAAGTCAATGACCGCATATGCCAAAAAGAATGATTATCTGGATTTTGAAATTGACTTAATTGAAGAGGATTTTTTACGAAAATTCGTTTCTCGAGCGGATGAAAATAAAGTCTATCCTATCACCATCCGCTTGGAAGGAGAATGTAAGTTTACACTCGCTAATGGTAATTTTGGAATTGACTTTTCTAACGGAAAGCCCAAATACCAGGAAATGCTTTTAGCGGAGAATGATGACATTGAGATTCCGGTTGACCTGTATCCTAATGACAAAGCCTTACATGACAAAGTTGGCAAACTCATTTACAGTGTTTATGGTATCAGCAGCTATGAAAAAATCTATTTCTACGAAGATTGGGAATTAACGAGTAATGGAGCAGAACGATGGATAAGAGCCTTATTCACTTCACGTGAAAATGGAACGTGCAAAGTCAACTACATTCGCATTTGGTCGCAAATAACGCTAGCAGGTACTTGGCAAGAACCTTATACAATTAATGAACTAACAAGCTTTCCTGTAGACTGCGCTAAGCTGGATTAGTTTAGTTGGTTAGCAAAATCCAGCTTGTTGATCGCCTCTGTTTAATTGCTCTATTGCAATTTTAACACCGAACTAAAAAAGGGCAGGGGTATAAGGGAATCCATTGGGGGATTCCCTTTTTTATTCTTTAAATCCTAAGACAATTGCATTTTAGCGTACAAATCCCAAACGATGATTCCGGTACAAACCGAAATATTTAGGGAATGTTTGGTCCCTATTTGGGGAATTTCAATTACTCCCGTGCAACGATCAATCACTTCTTGCTGTACTCCTTCAACTTCATTTCCCATCACAATGGCAACAGGAATTCCCTTTTCGGGCTGAAAGTCATTTAAAAGCACTGAGTTTTCAGTTTGTTCAATCGCATAGGTTTTTACTCCCGCTTCATTCAACCGCTCCACTAAATTAACCGTATCCTCTACATATTCCCATTCCACTGACTCAGTAGCACCAATCGCCGTTTTGTGAATATCTCGATGCGGAGGTTGAGCAGTTATACCACACAAATAAATTTTTTGGAGTCGAAAAGAGTCCGAAGTACGAAAAACCGACCCAATGTTATTGAGTGACCGAATGTTATCTAAAACGATAATAATTGGTGTTTTCTCCGCTGATTTGAACTCGTCAATTGAGATTCTTCCTAGCTCCTGTAGTTTTAATTTTCGTCTTTGCACCCTGCGAAGATATAACTAAACGCTTTCATTCAAAACAGGATTTATATCTTTAAGGACCGTGATGAAAAAGTTCATTTTCATACTTTTTACACTGATAATCAATCTCAGCTGGAGTCAAAATGACTATCGAGCTGAATTTCGGCATCTGGAAGCACTTGACTTAGAAGTGAACCGAAGCCTTGATATTACCTTCGATTCTGACAACCGATTTTGGGCTGCAACGGACAAAGGTCTACTTCGATTTGACGGCTATAACAAGCATTTTTTGCAAGCCGATCCTCAAAACGAAAACACTCCAATTGAAAATGGTATCAGAAGAATTTTCAGAACCACTATTGATGAATTTTGGTTGGTTTATGACAGTTCTCTTGTCATTTCAAGATACACCATCTCTAATGGAATCTTTAAACACTTTTATCCAGACACTACACAGGCCAACAAGCTACCTCCCATTCTTTGCACCTCCATTTTTCGAGATAGCCAAAAAAGACTATGGATCTCCTCCTGGGGAGATGGTTTGTTTTTACTGGACGAAGAGAGTGGGAATTGTAAACAACAACTTTTTTTAGAAGAGGGAGAAGAAGCTTACTCCTGCAATATCAAAGATTTTGCGGAACTGAGTGATGGGAAACTACTTGTCTCCTTTTTTCTTGAAACACGAAAGGAAAAAAGCTGGCCAGTCATTTACGATCCCGAAACCGAAACATTTGAACGACTTCCCATTCAAGATTACATTGACAAAATTGACGATCCAATGTCAAAAAGGGCGGTCAGAATTGCCTTAAGCATTGTTCATTTTGTTCACGTTGAAGATGATCAACATTTTTGGTTTGGTTGTTATACCGGAGTCATTCAGCTCGATCTTGAAAAAGGTGAAGCTCATCGTATTTATCAGGCTGAAGAGGACTTAAAAAAGCAAAACATTGAAAATACGCATGATTATGTTGATTCAAAAAAAGGACTGTGGATTGCCACCACAAACAGAGGTTTAATGTATGTGGATAAAAGTAATCGAAAAGTCACTTATCATCGCCATGATCCGCATGTTTCAAACAGTATTTCCGATAACCGCATTGCCTCAGTATCTAAAGATTTGTATGGCAATATTTGGGTATCCTCAAAATCGGGAGACATTAGCATTTATGCTCCAACTTTACAAGTGTTTCAACTTCACGATTGGGCCCAAATGCAGTTGGATTTTACCGATCGTTCAAGAGAGTCTATTCCGGTTGATCAAATGCTCGTTAAAAATGGTCAGGAAGTTTTATTGAGCAATAAAGACCAGATAGTTAGTTACAACAAAAACACCTTTGAAATTAATCAGGTCGTTGAACTCAACGGAGGACTTATAGAAGCTTCTATTGCCTATCGATTAGCCATTAGTGGATTTAGGGTAATTGGTGATAGCATTTTGATGAGTGCGGGTAGAGCTCCTGTCTTAACTCATAAGGGGAAGCAATTGCTCAACGGTCCTCAACGGAATCGTAGTTTCACGCCCCTTTTTAGACATATAGTCAATGATAAAGATCTTCCGCTCATTTTTATCATGGATATAATCCGAACAAAAGAAGGACAATTACTGCATTACAAAACCGAAACAAATGAAGTTGAGGTTTTGTATGATTTTCCATTGGGCACTATTCCTTCACGACGTTTTAGCTATGTTTTAGCTGATGGAAAATGGCTAATTTCGGAATCAGGGGGTCGATTCATCATTTACGATCCGGTTCAAAACAATCATCAGTTATTTAGTCCATCCCAAACTAGCTCTTACTTCCCAGACAGCACCGTTCACGTTGCCTATCCGGATGGTGAAGATTTAATCTGGTTGGGAACAAAAAAAGGACTCTATCGCTTTTATCCCAAAGACAATTCGTATGAAAAATGTAATACCCAAGCCGGCTTGGGTGAAAATGAAGCTGTACGTACCATTATCAGAGATCAGGAAGGAATTTTATGGCTTGCCTCTAGAAATACACTTATTCGTTGGGACGAAGAGAACAATACAACTTTCCGCTTTAAAAGGGAAACAGGTTTAAATGTTGGTGCCTTTTTAGAATCTATTGCACAAATGGATGAAGATGGAATCCTCTATTTCGCGACCATTAATGGCCTCCTCATTTTTGATCCATCTGAGGTTAAAATTCCAACCGAAAAGATTAAGCTGAGTTTATCTTCTGTATCTGTTAACGATGAGCTACAAGATGAACAAATGGTTAACGAAATACAGGGCTCTCCTTACCTATTTCACTGGAGTGAAAATTTCCTCTCTTTTGAATTTCACACCAACAAAATGTTCACTCCTATTCCTTATCGATTTGAGTACCGTTTAATTGGTCAGGGAGAAGGATGGATTGATAATGGAACTTCCAATAAAATACGCTTCGCCGACCTCAATCATGGGCATTATACACTTGAAGTGAGAGTCATTGATGCTTACGATATTCCAGGTGAAACTTTTCAACTTTCGTTTGACATTAAAACTCCATATTGGTTTAGTGGGTGGTTTTATGCCGCAATGGGAACCATCTTTGTGCTATTAATTATTGTTTTTATTCGTTATCGCGAACGTAAATTGAGAAGGACCAGTGAAATTCTTGAACGAAAAGTAGAAGAACGAACCATAGAGGTTGTTCGTCAAAAACAAGAAGCTGACTTGCAACGTGAAATTGCCATTGAGCGTCAAATTGAAATTACGGACAGTATCAATTACGCTAAACGAATTCAGGATGCTATTTTACCCGATGAAAGCCTCATAAAGAATTGTTTACCCGATTCTTTTGTTCTTTACCTCCCTAAGGATATTGTAGCTGGAGATTTTTATTGGTTTGAACAGTTAGATGAGGATGCCAACCAACTCCTTTACGCTGCGGCTGACTGTACCGGGCATGGTGTTCCGGGTGCAATGGTATCAGTTGTTTGCAATAATGCTTTAAACCGATCGGCACGTGAGTTTTCGATTCGCCAACCTGGTAAATTGTTGGACAAAACGCGAGAATTAGTCATAGAACAATTTGAAAAAGGCCAAGAAGGTGATCAAAAGGAGGAGATTAAGGATGGAATGGATATTTCATTATGCCTACTGGACAAAAAATCAAAGAAAATCTTGTGGGCTGGTGCCAACAATCCAATATGGATCATCAGAAATGGAGAGTTATTAGAAACCAAAGCTGACAAACAACCCATTGGAAAATATGAAAGTTCCACAGATTTTACCACCCATGAAATTGATTTGGAAAAGGGAGATGTGATTTACACTTTTACGGATGGTTATGCTGATCAATTTGGAGGAGAAAAGGGTAAAAAGTTGAAAACAACCAATCTCAAAAAACTCTTCTTACGCTTAAGCACGCTTAGCATGCAAGAGCAAAAACAAGAACTCATTAATTTTTTTAATGAATGGATGGGACAAAACGAACAACTCGACGATGTCTGCGTAATCGGTGTACGAATTGATTAAGTTCTATTTATCCTTTTTTCCGTACAAACGGAATCCAATTGAAAACTCCCAGGATGATTGTAGCCAACCTATTCGGGCATCTTTCATTCCAACAGTTGTATAATCAGCCATGGCAAATAACTTGGCGTAAATGAATTTGCCATTGTAGGAGATTCCACCTTTCCCTTTAGCTACATACGGAACTCTAAGACCTAATTTTTCTTCAGTTTCGTTAAAGTATTTGCGGATTTGTAAACCTGTACCACTGTACAAAAACAATCCAATGTTCCAATTTCCCGCCACGGCGATATAACCATAGCCCGGCATGAATTGTAAGCTGTTAATCCAAATTCTGTCAGCAGTGGCACTCTCAGCATAGTTTCCAGCAAATACTGGCGGAATAAAAGCTGTATCAGCCGTAAAGTTGTGGAAGCGATTACTCATAATAAAGGTTAAAGCTCCTTTGCTTTTTAACTGACGTTCACTTTGGTCAAACAATGCATTCGCCGACAATTTGTTTGAAAAGGTAAATCGTAAACTGGTTCCAAAAGTCTTGGAATTCATATCCTCCCGAAATTGACTTCCTATGGCATCGGGGGGTAAGATGGATGGATTTAAAACATAGAACCCACTGTTTTGTTGGTAGTCGATTCCCAAACCAAAGATCTTTCCTCCCAATTCAAAACCAATTCGTTGATGGTCAGCTTTAAAATTCTCTGGAACACCCGGCTGTAATAATGGGAGATTTTTTTGATATGAAAAGGATAGAAATTTAAAGGCTACCTCTCCCCCAATGTTCAAACCCGTTGCTGGTCGATACAGAAGAGTTGACTCTTCGCTATCAGGATAATTAAACGTAAATAAATCAATATTTTGGTTGACAAAAGGACGTGTCGAAAAAAGAGCATTTACTTTTTCAACATAGGCCTTATCTTTTTCTTTCTTATCCTTTTCCTGGGCCATTCCGGCCAAAGAACAGCAGAATACTGCTAATAAAAGCAGTTGTTTATTCAAGTGGAACATTGTATTATTCGACAATCACTTTTTTAATTACTAATCCTTCATCCGTAGCAAGACGCAGCATGTAAACTCCTCCTGCGAGGTCGCTCAAAGATATGACTTCTTGTGATTGTGAAATACTTTGGGTGTAAATTACTTTCCCCAGATCATTTAAAATTTCTAATTGCGCTCCTATCATTCCGGCATTAGACTTTAAAATAAATTCTCCTTTATTTGGGTTTGGATAAATACTCACTTGATTCTGCAGAGAATTAGACGTTAAGCCAACAGTTGTAATTGCAGTACATGATGAGGTATCTGAACAATCTCCATCTGTTACAATTACAGCATATTCTCCATTAGCCGTTGGGGTGTATGATTGGTCTGTTGCTCCGGAAATCGGAGAATTATCATGACAATCAATCCACTGATAAGAAGCTCCATCCAATTCAGCCGTTAAAGTAATTCCAGCGATACTCACTCCCGTTTCAATAGGAGCTTCAAAACTCACCGTTGTCGTCACTGTACTGTCACACCCAGCTGCCGACAATAAAATATCTGTATAAATTCCTGCTGCATCATAAGTGCTCTCACCAACGGTCACAGACTCTCCTACACATAAAACCACATCCTGCGAAGAAGAAACTGCAGGACATGTTTCATTGGTAAAAATGTAAGCGGCTCCAGCATCTTCCTGATAATCGGTTCCTTCTGGAGTATAATCTTGTTGATAGGCACCTACAATGGCTGTGTTGCCAGAAATGGAAACTGCAATTCCAAACTGATCTTCTATTTCCCTATCCGATGCATCGAGTTTTTGGATCTCAAACCAAACTCCCCCAGTTCGTTCGTAGATATAAGCAGACCCAGCATTTTCCAGATCGTTCTCCGTATTTTCATCATGATTATCCTGATGCGTTCCTGAGATCATATAATCCCCATCAATGGAAACTGACAATCCAAAGTGATCTCCAACGCTTCTGTCAGCAGGAGTAATTTTTTGAGTATAATTCCAGGTTCCGGGTGCAACACGATTGAAAACATAAACCGCTCCGGCATTTTTCATATAATCCAACAAAGCACTGTTTTCATCCTCTGTGTAAGCACCAACCATTACGGTAGTAGAGTCAATATCCACATCTTGCCCATAACGATCTAACCAATACGTTTCAGCTGTTGTTAAAAAGCTGACCTCAGTCCAAACTCCACCTACTTTTTCAAACATATAAGCTTTGCTCGCAAATGGTGCTCCAACCACAATGAAATCATTCCAAACTCCAACTGACTCACCAAAACGATCATTCCAATCTTCATGATCAGGATCAAACTCAGTTCCAGGACTACGATCCGAAGCCACAATTTTCTGTGTTTGAGTCCAAACTCCATCCGCTCCTCTTTCAAAAATATAGGCAGACCCTGAGTGGTACATCCAGTTTAAACCATCTTCATCTGTATCATCAATGTGTGCTCCAACAACCGCTGTATTTCCATGAATTGCCACAGAAGAACCAAATTCATCTCCTGCATGCCGATCGGCAGCTACAATTTTTTGTACTTCTACCCACACTCCATCTTCATCTCGTTCAAAAATATAAGCCGAACCTGCTTTTGAAAGAGAATTTGCACCGTCCTCGTCTTCGTCTTCTCCATAAGCGCCTACAATGGCATAATCCCCGTCAATGGCTACAGACCATCCAAAACGATCATAACTTTCCTGATCTGAGTTGCTCAATTTTTGAATTTGAACCCAATCCAATCCATCCCGCTGATAAAGGTAAGCTGACCCCATATTTGGAGAAGCGCCATAATCATCACCATAGGCTCCCATAATGGCAAAATCACCTGAGATATCAACCGACCAGGCAGCACGATCTTCGGTCTCCCGATCGTCGGCAACCACTTTTACAATTTCTTCAAAATCTTGGGAAAAAGCCGGAACGGCCATGAACGTAAGGATAAATAGTTGGGCTACTGTTTTCATTTATAAAGCTTTAGGTTTGGAATAAATGTAGTCAATCTCCGCTAATTTAACTAAAAATCAATAGTTTAATCAATTCACAATCCTTTTGGGTAGATATTGCCTCTATTTTGTTTCCGAATTGTTAAAAACTATTGATAAAAGGGAACTTTTTAAACAATCCAGTCCCACCTTAAGGCTGTATATTCGTTAGAATATTCAAATACCTAAAATTCAGAAAAAGTGGCGAAAAAGAAAGGCGGGGAAACTCCCCTGATGAAGCAATACAATCAAATTAAGGCAAAGTACCCTGATGCAATGCTTCTTTTTCGTGTGGGAGATTTTTATGAGACCTTTGGTGAAGATGCCATTAAGGCTTCTCAAATCCTCAACATTATTCTGACCAAAAGAGGTAAAGACACCCCTTCTGAAATTGAGTTAGCAGGGTTTCCACATCATTCGCTTGACACTTATTTACCCAAATTAGTGCGAGCTGGAATGCGGGTGGCCATTTGCGATCAACTAGAGGATCCTAAGCTCACCAAAAAGATTGTGAAACGTGGAGTTACAGAGTTAGTAACACCAGGAGTCTCGTATAATGACAAGGTTTTAAACGGAAGTGAAAACAACTTTTTAGCTGCTATCCACTTTGAAGGAAATAAAGCCGGAGTTTCATTTCTGGACGTTTCAACGGGAGAGTTTTTAGTAGCCGAGGGAAATTTTGAATATGTTGACAAACTGATTCAAGGATTCCAACCAAAAGAGATTCTTTTCCAAAAAGGGAAACAGAAAATTTACCTGGAGAATTTTTCAGATAAGTTTTACACCTACAAGCTGGAGGATTGGGTTTTCACTATGGATTTTGCCCATGAAAACCTTCAAAAACACTTTGAGGTATCCTCTTTAAAGGGATTTGGAATTGACAAAATGAGTTTGGCAATTATTGCCGGATCAGCTGCTTTGCATTATTTGTCAGAAACGCAACACGACCACTTAGGGCACATTAAAAACATCGCCCGATTGGAGGAAGACAAGTACGTATGGTTGGATAAATTCACCATTCGTAACCTTGAGTTACTGTACTCTAACAATGATGATGCAACAACTTTAATTGACATCATGGATCAGACATTAACTCCTCCGGGAAGTAGAATGTTGCGTCGTTGGATGGTGTTACCTCTAAAAGAATTAGCTCCTATTCAGGAACGATTAGAGATTGTGGAGTACATCTCAAACACCTTTGATTTTAAAGAATTATTAGAGACTCAATTGAAGGAAATTGGGGATTTGGAACGGATCATTTCTAAAGTGGCAACGGGCCGAATTAATCCAAAAGAAATTGTTCAACTAAAACGGGCGTTAACAGCGATTGATCCGATCAAGGAAGCTTGTGCTAAAGCCGATTCAAAAATATTACCCCTCATTGCCGATCATTTAAATCCGTGTGCGGCTTTGAGAGACCGAATTGAAAAAGAAATTGATTCTGACCCGGCCATTGCCATTGGAAAAGGACAAGTCATTGCCGATGGCATTAATGATGAATTGGATGAGTTGAGACGAATTTTAACATCGGGAAAAGAATACCTAGAAGGCATTCGTGAGCGAGAGGTAGAAAATACGGGAATTCCATCCATTAAAATTGCCTTTAACAATGTATTTGGATATTACATTGAGGTTAGAAACACCCATAAAGACAAGGTTCCGGCCGAGTGGATTCGTAAACAAACCTTGGTTAATGCCGAGCGATACATTACGGAAGAACTCAAGGAGTACGAAGCAAAAATATTAGGCGCTGAAGAAAAAATTCAGCAATTGGAGAGTCGTTTGTTGAGTGAATTGGTATCGGCCATGGCGGACTTTATTACACCTATTCAACATAACGCTTATCAGTTGGCAAAACTAGATTGTTTGCATGCTTTTGCAGGAATTGCAATCCAATACAATTATGTTAAACCAGAGGTAAATGAATCTTTGGGACTGGACATCAAGTCGGGACGACATCCGGTAATTGAAAAGCAATTGCCTTTGGGTGAGGAATACATTTCTAATGATGTCTTCTTAGACAACGAGCGTCAACAGATCATCATGATTACGGGACCAAATATGTCTGGTAAATCAGCCTTATTGCGGCAAACAGCCCTAATTTGTTTAATGGCACAAATGGGAAGTTTTGTCCCGGCAGACTCAGCTAAATTGGGATTGATAGACAAAGTCTTTACCCGCGTAGGTGCTTCGGATAATATTTCGTCGGGAGAATCCACCTTTATGGTTGAGATGAATGAAACAGCGAGTATCTTGAACAACCTCTCTGAGCGGAGTTTAATTATTCTGGATGAAATTGGACGTGGTACCTCCACATACGATGGAATTTCAATTGCCTGGTCGATTACGGAATACCTGCATGAAAATTCAATTGCCCGGCCAAAAACATTATTTGCAACTCACTATCATGAACTAAATGAGATGATGAACACTTTTGACCGAATTAAGAACTACAATGTTTCGGTAAAAGAGGTTGGGAATAAGATCATCTTTATGCGAAAATTAGTTCCGGGTGGATCAGCACATAGTTTTGGGATTCATGTAGCTAAGATGGCTGGAATGCCAAAGCAGGTATTGGACCGTGCCAATAAGATACTTCTGCAATTGGAGAAAAACCATTCAGGTGACTTGAAAGAAGAAGCAAAAGCATTGGCTCAAGAGGCCAATATGCAATTGAGTTTTTTCCAATTGGATGATCCTGTTTTGATGCAGATAAAGGAAGAAATAGAGAACATTGACATCAACACCCTTACCCCTGTTGAAGCCTTGATGAAGCTGAATGACATCAAAAAGTACATGGGGGTCAAATAAGATGGTTCTTTCCCATCTACGCAATATCATCTTCTTAATTTTTCTTTTCGCATTGGGAGCTTGCAATTCGTACAAAATTGCCAGTAATCAAGCCAATCGTAAGTTTAAAAAGGCTGAAATGGAGCATCACATTGTTCCTCTTGGTGATTTTCAAATTGATTATTGGGACAATCATAAAGCTGATAAACCGGTTTTGCTGTTGATTAATGGTTTTGGAGCTTCAACCAAGTTTCAATGGCTGCATCAGGTAGGAGATTTAAGCCCCCATTTTCGCCTGGTTGTACCTAACCTCCTTTACTTTGGTAAGAGTAAACCGATTCAGCAAAGTGGTTATGAAATCTCGGATCAGCTTAACATGCTGGAGACCTTGGTTCAAAATTTAGACATCAATCGTTTTGCATTATGCGGTGTTTCTTACGGGGGACTAATTTCAGCTGAATTTGCCCGTTTACATCCTGAGCAAATTGAAAAACTAATCCTTTTCGACACTCCGGTTAAGTACTTTAAGAAAG
>JAKSBJ010000290.1 GCA_022361195.1 Flavobacteriales bacterium | reverse complement strand
TCCTTATCAGTTTGATGGAAATATGCCAACAAGATTTATTGAGTTAGAAGGGTTGGAACCAGGTGTTGATGGAACGAGACCGGGGGAGCAGGCTTGGGCAACTTCCGCTCATGGTGATGAAAATACATATTACAACTATACTTGGACAGAGTTTATGTCTGGAGCGTTTCGTTGGGAAACTGATGGGGCAAAAAAATCTTATGATGAAGTTCTTAATGATAAACTTGGTATTTGGAATGGCAGAGAAGGCTCGCATATTTCGGACGGGGGATCTAATTTGATAAAGCTGGATCCACTCAATAACACCTATGGCATCATACAGCCTCGTAGTTATGGAGAATGGGGGCAGGCTGGTTCTGATGGAAGAATTTGGATAGGTTGTCTATCCTGTCACTCACCAATTGGTGCTTATACACAATCTGTAGATTTATTAGGTTGGCATAAGGCGGCCTTTGCTTCTTCACTTGCATGGGGCTTAGTTGGACCCAAAATGCCTCCTTTACTCCGATCTTCAAGAGTTTTAGTACAAACTTCAGGAAACAGTTTGGAGGTATTACCAATGAGAATAGTGAACCCAATACATAAAGGTGCCAAAATAGCTGATTTAATAGACAATGCTAAAAGACTGACTTATATTACCGGAAATGAGCATGCTTTGGTAGGGTTTAATAATGGTACAAGGGCTCTTGTTTCAGGGGGAGCAGGTGGTATTAGGTTTGATTCTAACGTGAAAATTATTTTCGGACACACGCATCCTGCGGTAAGGGGAGGTGCAGCATTTAATCAGCCAAGCATATGGGATTACAATTCAATTTTCATGCTTAACCAGTCAAAACAAAGGGTTTTAATCCCTGGAGGAGGAATGAAAACAATATTTAATCAAGGAGTGAAAATAAATGATTTAAATAACCTTCTAATCCAACCAGTTACTAATTATAGTTTTTAAGGAAATAGAATTTACTGCATTGCAAAGAGATCTTTTTAGATATATTATTTCACTGAATCTATGTTCATTTTTTGTACTATTGTTTTATAGGTTAAACTAAAATTTTTAACTCTACTGGAAAGTGATGAAATTAAACTAGTGGATGAAGATGAAAGATTTCACTACAATGTTTGCCTTTCCTAAAAATAATTTTTAAAGAATGAAACTGAATTTCGACCGAAAACTTGACTTTTTTGATTATTACCCATCTACGGTTTTAAGTTTTTACTATTCTCCCATTTTTTCGAAAAAAGAATACTTTATGTTAGTAAACAATAAAGATGATGACATGGAGATTTGTGTGAGAAAAAAGCTAGACAATAATATTGACTATCAGCTGATCAAGGTTAACTATTCTAAAAAGGAAAAATTAATACTTGAAAAAAAGTTTTCAGAAATTGAATTGAAGGAAATTCAACTTTTTCAAAGAGATATAATTTTAGATGGAGATAGATTTAAATTAGAATGGGTTAATGGAACCAGAATGAGATTATGCTTGGAGTGGGGAGGAAATGATCTTGATGAATGGAAAGGAGTACAAGAATTAACAAATTATCTACTAAGCTTGGGGGAAATTGAATAATACTAGCTACCAAAGAAATGGATATAAGAGGCATTGTGATAGTTAGGGAACATTTTTATTATGAGTATATCTGTCTTTCGGAAGACAAAGCCATTCGTTTTCAAAACAAAAAATATATCGATGGAATCTCCTGAAAAAAATAAACTTTTGAAAGGAAGTGCACTTTCTTTATTTTTTCTATTGTGTTGTTCTTCTAATACGATTTTTTGTCAGGTCTTTGTAAAAGACTCCTTAATGGACTCTTATTTAGCTTCAGGTTTTGGAGATGAACAATTTGTGCCAAAAGGAAAAAAGATCAATGGGAAAAGAGAAGGCAAATGGAAAGATTATGAGGTAATGAAAACATTTGCTTATAAATTTTCTAACAATGAACCAAAACAAGAATTCGGCCACTTCATGGTTTATGGTGAAGGAAAGTTTGAAGATGACAAGAGAGATGGACTTTGGAAACTGTTTCTTATCGAAGATTCTAGTTTCAAAAAAATTCTTTTGATGGAAGTGGAATATGAGAAGGGAAAGATGAATGGGAATTACATTCACTATTATACCAGTGGTGAAGTTGGGATGAAAGGATTTTTTGTCAATGATCTTTTAGAAGGTGAAATTTTGAGTTATTTCCCAAATGGGAATCTCTATGGAAAAAGATTTTTTAGAGCAAATAAAAAATTTGGAAAACAAATCTACTTTTATCCTTCAGGGCAGATAAAGTTTTATCATCATTTCCAAAATGATACTTTAAATGGTAAATTTAAGAGCTTCTATCCTGATGGTACACTTAAAGAGGTCTTCGATATTGTAAAGGGGAAAACCGATGGTATTTGGAAGTACTATTATCCCAGTTCTCAACTTTGGATGGAAAAACAATATATTATGGGTAAAGTGATGAATATAATAGGTTCTTACGGCCCAAATGGAGAAGAAAGAGATCATGGAACATTAAAAGATGGGAATGGTACTGTTAAATATTATACTGAAGAGGGAGAAATTTATTCTATTTTAACTTATAAGAATGGTGAAATAGTTGATGAAAAAAAGATTCAGACTGATCCTTTTGATAGAAAAGACAAACGATAATACCTGGACCGAAGGGCGCATTGGATTGTAGCTGATAGTCACCCCGCACAACCCTGTAGATAATAAGACTCAAGCGTTCTGAACAAGGAACAAGAGGTGTTCAAACTACTATGAACATTGAGAGTTTGAATTTAGACCAAAACCTTCTTAAGAATCAAATTACATTTTAGTAAAAATCAAAGCCAGATTCAAAATGAATCTGACTTTTCACTTGTTGGTAATAATACCCTTGTTGTGGTAATTAATTTTCTCCGTCAATTTCACACTTTTCACATCGTTTTTCCTTGTTATGTTCATATCTATCCAACCTAGCCTGTTTTAAAAGCTGAGTTCTATAGTTCTCTGGCCACTTAATTCCTCTCCATGCTTCATCAGGAGTTAATCCATTCAAAGCTCCATGAGGTCTTTGCTTGTTGTAGGCACTCACAAAATAGTTGAGGATTCTATGAAGATGTCTTAAGTTCTTTGGCTTTTCAGGAAAGATGTAATGGTACTTCAAGGTTTTATTCAAAGCCTCAATCATGGAGTTTGATTTATTGATGTCTCTCAAAGCGACCAGTTTTTGAATATTTACTCCATCCTGATTGATAAAACCATCTACATGAATATTGTTATTCTCTGGCCCTCCATCAACAATCAATTTCACTTTTAAATCTGAACAAACTTCCTTTGCTTTTCCCTTTCGGTAGGAGTCGACTTTGCAATTCCATTACTATCAAACTCAAGATATGCAGGTCCGTATGGCATGGTAGCAGGAGCTTTAATATCAGGAGGCTTTTTCGCTACTGAAAAAGCCTATGATAGCTGGCAAGGTGATTGGGGAAAAGATGTTAGATACGAAATACAAAGTGGTTTTTCCGAAATGACGGCGAATCCGAGAAAAATTTTTAGATAAAAATTGAGAAATTGTCACCCAAATATGGGATATAAATAATAATGCAAAATGTTACGACTTAAATATTTTTTACAGATTTTCATCCCTCCTTTGGTAACCTATTTTTTGATTGTAATCGTTTCGATAATTGGGCATGTAGATTTTAATATGATTTTAATGTTTTTTCCATTATCCTTATTGGTTTTTATAGTTAGTTGGGGACCTGGATTGTATTTGTTAATTAATTATTTATATAATGGTCCAAGGGGCTTAAAACTGGATGTTGGAAAAAGGGTAATATTATTTAATTCCACAGCTCCTTTAACTGAGATAAAGATTGATAAGTTAATTTTATGTCAAAGAACACCAAAGAATGAAACTCCAAACCCTTACTTAATATGGAGTAACTTTTTCTATATAGAAGCTCAGACAAAAAAAGGGATCTTTTTTTTTAGTTGCTTAGATGTAAAAAAAGATGGTATCCAATTTGACAAGGTTTTAGTTAAAAAATTTCCTTTAATTCAGAATTCAAAAACTGCTAAGGATACTATTTAATATATTTTTTCACCGTAATAGAAACAATAGCACATTATTTACAATTATCTTTAATCATTCTTTCGATTTTCTGCATTGTAGAATTATTTTGTATTTGATTTTTGCGAGCTAGTTGAAGATTTTTGCAGGCTAAATCATGCTTTTTTAGTTTTAAATATATCTCTGCTTTCATCATATAGGAATCAGGGTTTTTAGGAGAGTACTCTATAGCTTTT
>JAKSBJ010000264.1 GCA_022361195.1 Flavobacteriales bacterium | reverse complement strand
GTAATAGATAAGTTATTGAATCTTCAATCTTCCTATATAAAAGATGAAAATACTTTGAATATTCTAATGGAAATTCAGAATAGAATAAAGTCAATGTCTTTTATACAAGAGAGTTTGTATAGAACTGAGCATTTCTCATGAGTTGACTTTTCAGGATAATAAATCTGAAGTGATTAATATCATAAAGTTAAAACGATTTTATATCACTTCGTAGAGGATATTCCAAGGCGAAATGCCCAGCGTTTTTGATAAACCAAAGATGCTCCACCTGTCCTGCCGGAACGAACACCAAAAGTAGATTCTTAAACACAAATCGGAGATATAAGTAGATGTAATACCCTTGAAAGGGCTTGGCAATTGTCGTTCTCTATTCAGCCTCAAACCAACTCGCGTACATACGATAGTTCTTGGCGATACGCTTTACCTCTCCTTCAAATAGTTCAGGTGACAAATCTTTGACTTTTTTAGCAGGAACACCAGCATAAATGCTTCCAGATTCAACGCGGGTACCTTCAAGCAAAACAGCTCCGGCAGCAATAATGCAATTATCTTCAATCACACAATTGTCCATCACAATAGAACCCATTCCAATGAGGACGTTGTCTCCCACCCTGCAACCATGAACCAAAGCGTTATGACCTACCGAAACATTGTTTCCGAGGTCCGTTTTGGTTTTTTCGTAAGTGCAATGAATCACCGCTCCGTCTTGAATGTTAACATTGTCTCCTATTCGAATAGAATTAACATCTCCACGAATAACGGCATTGAACCAAATACTGCAATTTTCCCCCATTACCACATCACCAACAATGGTTGAATTTTCAGCTAACCAGCACGATTTTGGAATTTCAGGAGTATTATCTCTACAGGATTTTATGAGGGCCATAGGGAATTGAATTTAGAAAGTAGCAGACATAATTACGTTCACCTGATCTCTACTTCCGTTTCCAAAAATCTGGTTCATGTATCCCAGCTCAAACTTCAGGTTTTTGTTGAGCATAAACCCTAGTCCACCATAAATACGGTTACGGTCAAAATAATTGCCCTCTTCCTGATTGATAAACAACTCATTATAACCTGAAAGATAAAGGGTGTTTTTTTC
>JAKSBJ010000057.1 GCA_022361195.1 Flavobacteriales bacterium | reverse complement strand
CACTATGAAATATCACAAAATAATTACGCTACTGATAGTAAGCATTGTTTTTTATTCTTGTAAAAAAGAGACGGATACATGTTATGATATAAAGTTTGAAATTTCGGGCAGTTCAACTACAATTGATTCGATTGATTTCAGACTAGCTGGTTCGGGATCGTCTTATAGCAATCCTGATGCCTCCAGGTTTTACTCTGATTTAACTGTGCCGTCTTCTGAAACAGTTAACATTTGCAAAGAAAATTTTGATTACAACCTAAGATGCTATGATAGTGATACAACCTTGGTTTTAACTTTGAAAATTTTTCGGGATGCTTCTTTGATTAAGCAAAAAACTGGAAGTCCTGACAATTTCATAGAACTTGCTGGAGGTATTAACGATTAACTGCACGTAATAAAATCTAAACTTCATTCGCTTTTTAACCAAAAGGTTGTATGTAAATTGAATGAAATATGAATAAAGAAAAAATTATAGAATCTCTCTTTGGTGAATTTTCAGAAATTCGTTACGTGGCAATATATATTAAAGACAAACTTGTTTACAAGCAAAAAGAAGAAACATCTGATAGTTCTTCTGGAGAGACGGACAAATATGAGGAGCTATTGGTTAATCCGACATTGTTAAAGCTGGCAAGTCAAAGGGGAAATATCGATTGTGGAGGACTTAATTATTTGATTATTGGATATGGGAATTTCTATCAAGTTGTTAAATCAGTTCCTGAGGGACATATCTCAATATGTATTGAACAGAAATCAGACTTGAATGAATTGCCAAATAGCATTTTCGATTATTTGAATGAAAAATTTGAAAATTTGATGACTAATAAATAAAGCTTTATACAACAAAATGTATGGTGCATAGCTATCCTCAAGGATAGGCAACCCCGTTAGCTATAATCGAACAAAACAATGGGAATAAACTTGACAGCAATTTTTTTGATTGATGAAAATGATAAGCAAATCGACTCATTTCTAGATAAACTTGAAAGTCGAGATTATTCACTTTTTCAGGATTTTTATAACATGATTATTTCTGATGGAGCTAAAGCCTGGAATAATATTGAACCTCAATGGTATACTAATGATGAGAAAGTCAATAAAAGACCTAAACTTCCTGATATCAATTCCGTAATTGAATTACCTGGAGGTATTCTCATGACATTCAGAAAAGATGGAATCGAGATATGTACTGGAATTAGAGCGAGAATGGCCATTTCGAGTCATCCTGAAATTGCCGAAAAGGCAATCTCTATGTATAAAAACATTGGAAAAAATTTGAATGTAAATGAGTGCTGGATTATGGGGGATGATAACCCCGTTTGTCTTTCCTTCAGAAGGTATTCTGAAAATACAGATTTTAGACTAGTATCGAAAAGTGATACTCAAAAAAATGACCTTAAAAATATTTATAGTGAAATAACAGAAGGAGAATATGAGGGTTGCTATGAAATTACAGGACATTTGAAAATGAAAATAAACGAATAGCTCAAAGCCTAAAAGTAATAACCGCCTATTGGCTTGTTACAGCTTTTAGCCAAAACGTTGGGCATCATTTTTAGAACAAAATTTATAAGATGCAATGAGCAGTTTAGAACCTCAAGAAATTGAATTCAGTTTTAGTTTTGCGAAGGCACTCTCTTCAGCAGAACAGCATTCCATTTGGAACAGTTTTATCGAAACCATAGAAGCAGAATCCATCTTTTATGGAGGAGGGCATGATGGATGCAGTTTGAAAGGGAGCTTAGATTTGAACGACAGCAGATTGTCCATTGAAGAAGGGATAGAACTTTTGAAATGTTTCATGGCCAAGCATTCAAACTTAATAGTTGAATTAAGAACTAAAAACGATGCTTAACATCGTCTAAGATTTTATAATAGATGCGTGAGTTCTCTTTATTAGCCCTTTTCATAATACTTCTTACTTCATGTGATGATTCAGGAGAACTTGAGAATCAAAAGTCGAACGATCAAGATACAGTTCAAGTCTCAAAAGATAGTTTGGAACTAGACAAAGCGGTTGATTATTTATACGTTACGGACGAAAAAAGTGCTATTTCACATATCGATAGTTTATTCAAGAATTTTTCAGCTGAAGATACTCAAGGTTACCCTCACGATACTATAAACACTAAGCCGGCTTTGCTTATCTTGAGAAATCAAAATCCAGATACCCTACAATTTTACCTGACCTATTTTTTTCTCAAGAATTATAGATATGATCTATCTCATAGCAATATGGGACATGAAATCAGAGATCAGTATTTTATCTCAAACCCAAAAGATTACATTATGGGGATTGACACCTTGGCTGATCCAATATTATATGAGTTTTTCAGATTATATAATCCTTTCGAAGAGAGGGGGATTTCTCTTGATTCTTTGATGAAAAAACCAACTGAAAGAATTGGATCTGAGATAATACTTGACTGGCTTGAAAAAAATCCGCGCTATCAAAACTATAAGTTAATTAGTGAAGAGCTAGACTCGATTCAAATTATTAGAGAACATTGCGACACATCAATAGTCTCATATATTGAATTTGTAAGAAAGTAAAAACGGCTATAATACATGTGTGAAATCCACTACTTACAATTTTTGAAATAGGCAGTGCATTGTCGCTCTACTATGTTCCGCTCCGATTTTTTTTGATTTAGATTTCGCTCATAACCGAACCAAAATTCTGTCCTGTTTTTTTGAATTTATGGATCAAAAAATTGCAAGCTGCGTCGCAAAATGTTATTTTACACAAAACGTTAGCTATCATGTATGAGACATTATATAAGCATATTATTTTTAGTAATTAGTTCATTTGTCAACGGACAATCTTTGATAGACCAAGACTTTGGAATTGATAGTTTAATTTCAAACGAACAAGAATTTGACAGTACACTAAGAGTTGTCGATAAAATAGATTCTCTTTTTAAAATGGATAAATTAAAATCCAATATCATTGACACGAATACTGAATGGCAATTTATTTGTTCCTATAAAAATGGCTGGCAATCATCAGTTTTTAGCAGTGATTCTGTACTTGTCACAAATTTTAATGACCTGTACGTTTCGAGAAAAGGAGTTTTAGATTTTACATTTGAGGATCTAAACGAATTGATTCCGTATAACTTTAAATTAAGAAAGGACACCTTGGGTAATTATTACAGTATTCGACTTTCTACAACTGATAATTACTTAATTATCGATAAAAGCCATAGCTATCTGAACGGAAGTCAGACAAGTTGGGCATATTCTCACAAATATTATTTTATAAAAAAACGAGTACTGACAAAACCTAAACTGAATTAAAACGCACAAAAAAAATAGAAAGTTGTCCAGTTTTTAAGTCTTCAATCGTCAAGTCATTGATATATATTAATTTTTAAAAACGAAAAATAGAACGATGAAAGATTTTATGATGCTATTTCATAGCGAACCTAACCCAGATTTCAATCCAACTCCAGAACAAATACAAGAAGAGGTTAAAGCTTGGCAAGATTGGATGGGTTCTATAGCTGCTCAAGGTAAACTCAAAAATCCCGGAGAAGCCTTGGGATTTGAAGGAAAGATAATGCATTCAGATGGAACTATCACCGATGGGCCTTATGCTGAAGTTAAGGAAATCATTGGAGGGTTTACAATTGTATCAGCAGATTCGATTGACGATGCTATTAAACTCGCCGAAGGATGCCCTGCCTTGCAAAATGGCGGTAAAGTAGAGGTAAGAGACATCATGAATTTTGAAGGAATGTAAGTTCAATCATAACTCATAATGGAGGAATCAAAACTCACAGAAATTTTCAAGACAGAGTACAGCAAATTGATTGCTGTACTCTGTCAATTTTATGGAGTAAAAGAAATTCAAATTGCCGAAGATATCGTATCTGAGACTTTCTTAACTGCAATGAAAACTTGGGCTCATAACGGTGTGCCAGATCAACCAGGTGCTTGGTTAAGAAAAGTGGCCAAGAATAAATTATTGGATCAATACAAAAGAAATAAGATCTACGAAAACAATATTCTTCCTAATCTACCCAACGAAAAAGCGCATGACCACTGGAAAGAAATTTCAGAAAACATCATTGAAGATAGTCAACTGAAAATGATTTTCGTTGTATGCAGCCCCAAAGTAAATGATAAGGCCAAAATTTGTTTGGCATTAAGAATTTTATGCGGTTTTAATATAAATGAAATTGCAAAGGCAATTTTATCAAACACTGAAACGGTGAATAAGATTCTGTATAGGGCAAAGAAGAAGATTAAAGAGGAAGGAAGCCTGCAATTAAATCTTACCAAAGAGGATTACGAAGACAGAGTTGAATCTGTTCTAAGAATTATTTACCTCTTGTTTAATGAAGGATACTACAGTAGTCTAAACGAACAAAATTTACAAGTAGAAATTTGTTGGGAAGCAATGAGATTAGCCATTCAATTATCGCAAAAGGGATTTAAACAACAAAGTTCGATTGACGCATTAATTTCCTTAATGTGTTTTCATGCCTCAAGATTTGATGCCAGAAATGCCGGTGATAGCAATGATTTAACGTTCTATCAACAAGATAAATCTATGTGGGATAAGGCTTTAATTGCAAAAGGCGTAAAATATCTAAATCAAGCTTCCACAGGTCAAATAGTTACAAAATATCATTTAGAAGCATCTATTGCCTATTGGCACACCACCGATCACCCAGATAAATGGGAAAATATTCTTCAGTTGTATAATCGATTGCTTACCATCGAGTATTCTTCAACGATTGCTATGAATAGAACTTATGCATTTGCAAAAGCGAATTCAGTAAATCAAGCGATTGAACAAGCAAGTAAATTAGAATTGAAAACCAATAATTTATATTATTGTCTTATGGCTGAATTATACAAAATGAAAGGTGACAAGGAAAATGAGGTGATCTTTTTAAGAAAGGCCTTGGGGCTCAGTAAAAAGAAACAAGAAATAAATCTAATTAAAAGTAAGTTAGAACAAGCCAGCCAATAACAATATGTATTACAGCGTAGGCTAGCCTACGCAGGGTGCAATTTACCTTTGTAGTCAATAGTCGAGACAATATATGAATTCAGAAATACTGAATAGAAAAGGAGCAAGAAAAGGACAAGACATTCCAAAAGAAGTTTTGGAGCAGCTGAATGTGGGGAAAATCGAAACGGTCAATCTAACGGAATGGCTAGCGATTGACCATTTAAAACTCATACAAACAAACTCTTCGGAAATTGGAGTTTCGGAAAAGGCTATAAAACTGATTTCAGAAAAAATAAAAGCTCAAAAGAAGCCTTCTACAATGAATACAATCAAGTTAGTTGGCTCAACATTGTACGAATTATATTCAGATGATAAAGAGTTTGATACACTTTTTGAAAAGTTGAGTTCTCACTTGTCTGATTCTATTCGCTGTTATGCTCCCTACTTAATTGGACTGAATGAAAACTTTACGATTGAAGAGAAATTGAGCAAGTCACAAAAACTAATTGCAGACAAGCATTTTGGAGTAAGAGAAGTTGTTTGGATGGCATTGAGACCTGAAATTGATAATCATTTAGAAAAATCTATCGAAATTTTAAGTGGTTGGACAAACAATGAGGATGAGAACATTCGGAGATTCACAACTGAATCCACTCGACCAAGAGGTGTTTGGTGCAAACACATTGATAGGTTAAAAGAGAATCCCGATATGGCTTTGCCAATTTTAGAAAATTTAAAATCGGACAAGTCGAAATATGTTCAGGATAGTGTAGGAAATTGGCTGAATGACGCAAGCAAATCGAAACCAGAATTTGTAAGTGAGCTTTGTGATAAATGGAGAAAAGAATCACCAACAAAAGAAACAGAAAAAATTGTAAAGCGAGCAAGAAGAACGATTGATAAAAAATGAAAACTGCTTACGTTCCATATACACCGTCCCTGTGCTTCATAGCCAGGAACCGTTGTGCACCATTTCAAAAACGAACAAATGGATATTGAAATAAAACCTTTGACTAAAGATTTAAAAGAGGATTACTTATTTCTCTTTGATAATATGATCCACAAGGAAAACCCTGATTGGTCAAAATGTTATTGTAATGATTATCATTTCCTGGGAGACGTAGAAACATGTACACGTGATATCAGCCGTTCTTTAATTATTAATCGGATCAATGAAAACGAGTTGCAAGGTTATCTGGTTTTTGAAAATGATAATCCTATTGGGTGGTGTAATGTGAATGACAGATTAAATTATCAAAGATTGTTGAGAGATTATGATTTGATTGATAATCCTGAAGATAAAGTTTGTTCAGTCGTTTGTTTTTTAATACACCCCAATTATAGAAGACAAGGCATCTCCCAAAAGATTCTCGAAAAAATTATTGCTGATTATTCAAATACGGACTATGATTATATTGAATCATACCCAAGAAAAGGCGAATCAAATTCTAGTAATTTCAAAGGTCCAATGGAATTATATAAAAGGAACGATTTCATGATACACAAGGAGTATGATGAATACTTTGTAATGAGAAGAGAATTAAAATAAAAACAGCACAGAACACTGTGCTAAAAACAGAAGCCCTCTCTTTATTTGAACTTTATAAGAGAAATTTCTTAATTTTATATTCTAGTTACATTTTATGTCTTATTCGGATATTGTAAAATAGATAGTCAATTTTCTTTGACTATCACCATTCTTTACTTCAGGTAATAACCTGGAGCGTTTCCACTTATTTACATTTTACAAATAAACGCAACTATTGCGAGCGCTTTTGTATTTAAATTAATTTATGAATACCGTAAGTGTTTGCAATATTTTGAAATACATAGAATATGAAATTAGAACATTTCGGATATAACGATAAAATAGAAAAATTAAGAATTGAATATAATTTGACAGACTTTGGAGTTGGGAGAATTATTTCAGAGCATAAAGAAAGATATATTGTTAAAACAGAAAAAGGGGAATTGGATGCAGAAATCACAGGAAATCTGAGGTATACTGCAAATACTCGTAAAGATTTTCCTGCTGTAGGAGATTGGGTTGCAATTACTGAATATGATGATGATAAAGTTCTCATACACTCTATTTTTCCTAGAAAAACCATCATTGAAAGACAAGAGGTTGGCAAACAAGGAGAAAAACAAATTATAGCAACAAATATTGACTATGCTTTTATAGTACAAGCAATTGACAGAGATTTTAATATCAATAGAATAGAAAGATACCTAACAATTTGCAATGCATCCAATGTAAAACCGATCATCATTCTCAATAAAATTGACTTGATAAACGAGATCATTTTAACTGATTTGATGTCCAAAGTTCAAGAAAGAGTAAAACAAGTACCAGTAATTGCCATAAGCAACGAGTCCCTAAAGGGGATTGAGAGAGTTAAAGAGTATATAGTAAAAGGCAAAACCTACTGCTTGTTGGGCTCGTCGGGAGTAGGAAAGTCAAGCCTTATAAACAATCTTTCAGGCAAACAGCTAATGAAAACAAATGCGATTAGCTCTAGCACTAATAAAGGGCGGCACGTTACTAGCCATCGAGAATTAATAGTTCTTGAAAATGGTGGAATTATAATTGACAATCCAGGAGTAAGAGAAGTGGGGATTGCAGATTCAAGTGGAGGGTTGGAAAAAACATTTGAAACAATAATTCAGCTATCTGAACATTGTAAGTTTAAAGATTGTACCCATACCGTAGAAATCGGTTGTGCTGTTATCTCAGCTGTTGAAAGTGAAGAGGTCGATAAATTGTCCTATGAAAATTATCTGAAAATGATTCGAGAAAAAGAACATTTTGAATTGACTGTTGCTGAAAAACGGAAAAAAGACAAAAATTTTGGGAAAATGGTCAAACAATTTAAAAATCTAAAAAAATCAAATAGGTACTAAGCACAACAAGGTGCATAGGCAATAGCGGTTTGGTGTCAATTCAAACCGCTATTTTATTTAATTAACGAGTATATTGTAAACTAAAAAGTAGTTGTTATAAATCCGTTACTGCTCATGGACAAGACTGTTGCACGACATTTTACTCAGACATTGGCAGTAATAAACAAATGAATAAGCTCATAATATACATATTGGTTTTTCTTTCCACTTCCTCCTTGGCACAAAACAACGAACCAATAAAGGAATATCAAATGCATTATATGCAACTGACGAACCCAATCACTTGTTCCATTTCTACAAAAGTGTACTCCTTACCTGACTCTTCAAGTAAGATAATAGAGGTGTTGGATTTTAACTCACCAATTATCCCAATCAAGAATAGTGAAATATCTGATTGGATTTTGATTCAATGGTTGAGTGATACTGCTTATGTTAAAAGAGCTGACGTTGCTCTTTATTCCTTTTATTCATCTAAAAATGATAAAATACTTTATTTCCTAACACAACAAGATCAATCAACCATTATCAACAAATTTGATATAACCCAACAACAATTAATAGACACTTTAGTTGTTTCAAATTTTTCGCCAGATAGGATAGAATATATTAATTCAGAAGAATGGATAAATACTGAATTAATAATTGGGTTAAATCATGATGGAAATTGTTGTGGATGCTCTGACCAACAAATTTATTTAATGGATGCCAACAAGGATCTCAACATCATTTTTAAAACTTCACAATATCAGGGGGATGGAGAAATTGAAGAAGGTTTTACATCTAACATTTATTTTCCTAACGACCCAACGAAAGAAAACATGATTTACAGTGAACATGGATATGAGGAGGGTGAAAGCAAGGGAACGAAGAAAGAATATCAATGGGATGGTAAAAATATTATTGAACAAAAATAAACTACGACCAACGATAGGCTAAGTTAAACTGAATGAAGCATGAGCACCTATATTTGCTTAATTGCCGAAAAGAAAATGATCATATTCAGAAAAATTTATGGACTTAAATTCAGAACAAGAGTGGAGTGTAGAGCTGTTTCATAAGAAGATGCATGAAATGCCTTTAAATACTTTTGCACCTGAAAAACTTAGTCAATTTTTTAACGAACTTCCAATTTTTTCAAAGTCGCAGGTCATGCTCGATACGGAACATGGTATTGATGGAACTTATTGTGAGGGGAGTTGTGAAGTATGGAATGTTGAGGAGTTTTCTCCCTGGCAGATTTCACAAGCTGTAACCGTGATAATGGGCAATTTAACTTACATTGATGATAATTATGAAAGCGGAAAATCAAAACAAAATTTGGCCGATTTAGAAATTTCAAATGGAGCAAAAGTATTTGTGTCTGGGAACCTAAGTCTTGGTAGTCTATTGATTACGAATGGTCAATTACATTGCTCCGGAGAAGTAAATGTTACTCACAATTTTCTAATCAATAGTCAAAGCTATGTTTCTGCGAAAAAGATAACTACAAACGCTCTAGGTATTTTTGGTGAAGTAAACTGTAAAAGCATTAATCACATTTCAGAAATTAAATCTGAGGTGGATGGATTAAGTTTAAGAAGTAGACATCAAAATAGAACATAACACTTTGTAAAAATGCTTTTCAACCATTCCCTTAGTTTGTTTAAAAAAAGAAAACTAATACTAACAACTAAGTAAAATTAACTGCTTGCGTAGACCGGTATCAATGCCTAAGTTTACTCAAACATTTGAAAGAGTATGACAATGATCAAAATAAACTATATACCACAACACCTAAATTGCATTGAACGCAGTTTAGCCAAACCGTTCGAAATAATTTAAAAATATCTATGAGGCTGAGCTACATTTTTACAATTTTATTGAGTGGAGCAATACTAATATCCTGTAAAATGCTTAAGGATACTGAAGGTTGGAATATTAAAAGCAAATACAATAATGACAATTTGATTTTTAAAACGAATGCAGAATTTACATACTCGGCATATAGAATAAAGGATAATGATACCTTGAACTCATATGTTGTTAATCATTTGGGGGACACGGTGGTTATAAAAAAAGTTGCTTTGACGATACTTCCTGGAAAATTTTTCTCTCAGACTAAGATTAAATGGGAATATTTGAATGAGAATGATTCTGTAATTATTAAAAGCATAACTGGAGTTGTTGAAGATAAAAATGAGATATGGTTGCATCCTCCTAGAAAAGGGATTCCCTTTATTTATACAGAGTCCGCTCCATTCCCGGAAATTTACTATCCGTTAGACAGTATGAGTAATTGGAAAGGGGGATTAATGGGGTTAAAAGGATATGAAAGTATTGGGTTAGAAGGCGAAGTTTTATTTGAATACGCTGTTTCTGAGAGACAGGATATTCAAACCGAATATAAATTGTTTAAAAACTGCTGGGTAATTAACTCAAAAGGAGAGAGTTGTATAGGAGTCTCAACACATAAGTATTTTTTTAATGAAAAATATGGATTTGTTTATAGTGAATATAATTTTCCAACTGGCGAAAAATTGATTCTATCATTAACTGAGTTTAAAGAATGAAAAAAGGCAGATTTTGTTTTGGTACAATCCTTTTGTTCCTTTTTATTGAGTCAAATGCATTTCAACCATTCCCTCAGTAACCAATGAAATAGACATGGGATTATTTTCTCCTTCATTCTGAACTCTAACACCTTCTTTCGGTCGTCTTAAGATCATTTCTTTATTTTTCAACCCATCAATTTCATAGATGGTTTTAGATGGTCCGTTATGGGAAATAGCACCTTCTTCAATGACCCAGGTTGATGAGGAACCGTCCACAAAAACAACTTTTTTAGTAGTCAGAACAAAGGCTTGATGAGTAACCTCACTAAACAGAACACGCTCCTTATTCTTAAAAGAATCAGACTTGGGTAGAAACTCCCAATTACCAGATTGATTAATCGTTTGCCGCTGGGTGAATTCGTAATAATCGTTTATGACGCTCCCTGCATCTTCTTCCCAGGTGAGTGTGATATTCATTGTAAATTCCCAACTTCCATCTTTATCGATTATAAATTCTCCATTATCAATCCGAATGTTTTTTGTTTTGGTATCTGAAAATGGTTCTCCACTTAGTTCCAGAGCAGTTGAGGTGACTTGGGTTCCAGTTCCTTGTTCAATGCTAATATCACTATAAGAATAGTACTGAAATGGCCCATCCACGAAAGTTTCGTTGTGGGATTCCCATGAAGTAAACTCATATACCCCGGCCAAACGAGCCTTGCGTGAATTTAGACTTAAAAACGGATCATTTTCTCCTTTTTTACAAGCCGGAATGGTAATCAATAGGCCTGCTGAAGCAACCGCCAAAAAAAACTTTTTCATGAATTCTTCCTTTTCTTTCCTGGCCTTTCATTTAAGCTCGCCCAGTTTCAAATTATAACGTTTATCTGGTTGGATAGGTTTGTTCAGTCTAAAAAAGAAATCGAAGAATGTCCAAACCTAAATTCCACGACTGTTTTGTACCTTACAAGGCGAAAAATTAGCTAAACGTTATCGATAATGAAGAATACACAACCATACCTTCGTCTTGGAAACTTGACCACTCTGATAACTTTTGCCACAGCCACTATTATTTGTGGTTTGTATTTTTTTAGTGGAAATTTGGACTATGGATTCTATGGGTATTTCTTTTTCCTTTTTGCATTTCCGGTTAACCTCATAATTCTAATTATTCTATTGGTATATGCTCCAAAAACAAGAGAGCCAAAGCGTGTCAGGAAAAGTGCAGCGAGGATGTTATTAAACATACCTGTTGCCATCCTTTATTTTGGTATCGGCATATACTTCACAACTGTGATGCGAATAACTATTGAAAATACGACCGGACAGGAGATAAAGAATATAAAAATATTCGGTTGTGAAAATAAAGAGCTAAAGGGCTTAAAAAATGGGGAATCGGAAACGGTGTGGATTGATATTAATGGAGACTGTTCAATATCCATGTCTTATGTAGACGCAAATGGAGATACCCAAAATGAAATTGTAGTTGGTTATGTTACAAGTGGAATGGGACAAAAGTTTACATATCATGTTGGACAAAAGCCATTGTACTATGTAAGTAAGACTGCTACAAATGAATAAAATTCTAAACTATTGTATACTTCCATTCCAAACACCTTTTAGATATCATGATGTTATAGATTCTATAAAAATTAAAGATGACAGATACTGGTATTGGTCGTTTTCGATTATTGAAGATAAAGTTGAAAAAGGATATATTGAACTTTTCATAAAATCGGTACTTAGTTTATTCAATGGAATTGTTTTCTCGTACAAGGATGATTGGGAGCTAGTACTTAGTCCAACCTTTAGTTATAGTTAAATGAAAAAGAGAAGAACATACCAGGAAGAAGCAACTAAACTTGCAGCTGCAATTGATATTGCAATAGAGGCTTTTAAAGAAGAATGTCCATCTAACTTTAATAAGAGTCAACAAGAACATTTTATTGCTACTTATACCGAATGGAAAGAGAGATGTCTAAACCCTGATCCTCAATTCAAAAACTTAACTTCTTTGAACTATTCCATCAACGATGTCTTTACCTATTTTCAAGAAGGTACAGGAAATACCGTTGAATATTTCTGGAACAAAATTCAGGAAGAAGGCTTGGATTACGAAAGAGAAAACAAACTTGAAAAAATACTGAAGCGAGGAAAAATTAAAGGACGAATTGAATACGATTATGTCACTGACATGATTGTTGTAGCTGAACAAGTAGGCTTAGCTACTCCTGAAGAATCAATTAAGCTTGGTGAAATGCTTGGAGAATATGAAGCAAAAAGGAAGTAGTTATACCAAAGTGTAAAGTAGATTTTGTACAAAGTACTATCATCAAAGCTAGTCGTTAGAGGAAGGCAAGTTTCTTAAAAAAGGTTTTTGATTAGAATCGACCTTGTTTTAATAAAATAGGGGATTATGAAGCTTGCTCGACTTCATTAAAACCAATTTTACTTTATGAGAAATTATTTGCCATTGACATTAATTGCTTGTCTGGTTGCAACGATATCCTGTAATAAAAACAAACCGAAACCTAATACTGAATGGGAAAGAGATAATCAGAACCCTGTGTTGCGAGATTACTATTCAGGGGAAGACTATCAATCGGCAAGTGATGGGCATGTATTTTACGTTGATAATGAATTGTACATGATTTATTCAGGTGATGCAGGAGGTGTGTCATCTATAAAATTAGCAAGAGGAAACTCATTAACCGATTGGGAAATTTTAGGACCAATACTTTCCGAGCCAAATTCAGAAAACACAGATATTAGTAAAGAAACTTCTTTTTATAGAAAAGCTGATAATGGGAAACACCAAATCTACTATATTGGTTATACAGACGGGAGCACATACCAATCTCAAATATTTTTAGCAGAAGCAGATAGTATTGACGGAGTTTATAGCCAAATACCAACACCTGTTGTGCCTAGAGGTGAAATAGCAGGAAAGAATGTCTATCTCATAACTTCCCCGAGTGTTGTAGAGCATGACGGATTGCTATATATGATGTTTATTGGTTGGAATAATTCTCCTGAAAATGTTTCAGAAGTTTGGATGATGGGGGCTACTTCAAATGATGATGGTTATACCTGGTCCGATTTTCAAATTGTGAATACTCCAATTGGAATGGAAGGCCAAGTTACAAAAACACCTGATGGTAAATTTGTTGCAGTAAGTACGGGGGATTATAAAGGTGATGAAGCACTTTACTATGCCACTAGTAATCATCCGTTTGGCCCATATGAAACAAGTGATAATCCAATAATTACTAAAAATGGATCAGGTTTAGAAAAAGATGAAATTATTGCTCCTCAAATTACTTTTGACAAAACGACAGGAGAAGAATATCTTTATTATACTGGAGCCGATCATCAGCAAGGTTGGTGGATGATGCTGGCCAAAAGAAAATAAATTTGTTGTACTTAGGTTTTCTTAGGTGT
>JAKSBJ010000058.1 GCA_022361195.1 Flavobacteriales bacterium | reverse complement strand
TTATGATGATGTAATCAAGAAAGAAAGTGAACTCATTGGCTGGGATTGGCGTCTGGTTTCAGCTATCATTTATCAGGAATCTAAATTTGAAACATGGAAACGTTCCTGGGCAGGTGCTTTCGGAATATTTCAGTTTATGCCTGAAACTGCTGAACAATATGGTATAAGCGAAAATTCCTCTCCTGAAGCTCAGATCCATGCTGGATGCCGTAAACTCAATAAAAACTTCAATCAATGGTTAGAGGAAGTTCCGGACACAAATGAAGCCATAATGTTTACACTCGCCACCTTTAACTGTGGTAGAGGGCATATTGACGACGCCAGAGCACTCTGCGATAAATACGATTTGGATAAAAACAAATGGGATGACAATGTGGCTAAAATGATGCTCAACCTCTCGAACCCAAAATACTACAAAGATCCCGTTGTACGAAATGGGTACTGCCGGGGTAGAGAAACTTTTAAGTATCCTGCCGAAATCATGCAGCGTTATGAAGAATACAAATCAGCCTTTCCTGATGAACCCATAATTCAGCGCTCTCCGCACATTGCACATAAATTTTAAGCTTATCTTTGCTGAACTTGTTTAAATGTCTATCTTTGCACTCCGCTAAAGAGCGGATAAATAAATTATTAACCGGAGTTTCGTACTCCAAATTATAATCGAAATGCCTACAAAGATTAGATTACAAAGACATGGTAAGAAAAAAGCAGCCTTTTATCACATAGTAGCTGCTGATAGCCGTGCAAAAAGAGACGGACGATTCATTGAAAAAATCGGAACGTACAATCCTAACACTAATCCAGCCACTATCGATTTGAAATTTGACAGAGCTTTGTATTGGTTACAAGCAGGTGCACAACCTACTGACACTGCTAGAGCTATCCTTTCTTACAAAGGAGTAATGTTGAAGAATCATTTAGATAAGGGAGTTGCTAAAGGAGCTTTAAGTCAAGCTGATGCTGACAAGAAGTTTGAAGCATGGATGAAAGAAAAAGAAGCTAAGATTACTGGAAAAGCAGATGACATTGCGAAAGCAAAAGCTGATGCTGTTGCAGCTCAATTAGCTAAAGAAACAGAACAAAAAGAAGCAAGAGCGAAGGAAGTTGCTGCTAAAACAGCTGAAGAGGCTCCTGTTGAAGAAGCTGCTGAAGAGCCTGCTACTGAGGAAGCTCCAGCTGAAGAGCCTGCTGCTGAAGAAGCTCCGGCTGAAGAGCCTGCTGCTGAGGAAGCTCCAGCTGAAGAGCCTGCTGCTGAGGAAGCTCCAGCTGAAGAGCCTGCCGCTGAGGAAGCTCCGGCTGAAGAGCCTGCCGCTGAAGAAGCTCCAGCTGAGGAAGAGAAGAAAGAAGAGGAATAATTTCTTCACTTATGTTTCTGAAAGAGGATTGTTTTCGATTGGGCCACATTGCCCGTCTACACAGTTTCAAAGGAGAGGTTTCTATAATCCTCGATGTTGATGATCCTCTTGACTATAAAGATTTGGAATCAGTTTTCGTTGATTATGACGATAAACTGATTCCTTTTTTTTTGGAGCGAATTCAGCTTCAAAAAAAGAATTTTGCCACTGTCAAATTTGAAGATATTGAAACCGAAGAACAGGCTAAAAAGCTTGTAAAACGGAGTCTATATCTTCCTCTCGATAGTCTTCCTGAATTGGATGAAAATGAATTTTACCAATTCGAGATTGAAGGCTTTAAAGTGGTAGACGCCAATTATGGTGAATTAGGAACCGTGGTCAAAGTCATTGATCTATCAGGAAATCCTTTATTTCAAATTGATTCCAACGGAAAAGAAGTTCTTATTCCTAAACAAGACCAATTCGTTAAGTCGGTTGATTGGGATGAAGAAATTCTACATCTTGAATGTCCCGAAGGTTTAATTGAAATGTATCTGGGAGAAGAAAAGTAAAATGGAATTTAATTTCAAGAACTTCTCCGTTCAACAAAGTAAATCTCCGCATAAAATTGGAACCGATTCCCTTTTGTTAGGAGCTTGGACCAAAACGTCTGCTCAACGAATTTTAGATATTGGAACTGGAACCGGTGTTTTGGCACTCATGGCCGCCCAAAATCACCCAACAGCCTTAATTACGGCAATTGAACCACAAATTGAAGCTTTTGAAGAAGCTCAATACAATTTTAAGGAATCTCCCTATAGCAATCGAATGCTAGCCATTAACACAGAACTTCAAAATTTTGGAGCAATGGATAAATATGATCTAATTATATGCAATCCTCCTTATTTCCAAAACAGCTATAAAAGTGAAAATGCTCAACGGAATATAGCTCGGCATACCGATAGTTTACTCATTCCGGATCTATATGAACTTGCGGATAACTTGTTGGAAGAAGAAGGTTTAATGAATGTGGTCATTCCGTATGATCTGGAGGAGGATCATATCCATTATGCAGCTCATGCCGATTTGTTTCCCTCAAAATTTCTTCGCACCCTCACTCCAAAAGGCTCTTTTAAACGAAGCCTTATCTCTTTTTCGCGCCAAAACCTGGCGAACCCTGAAGAAAAAGAAATGACTGTAAAAGATCAAAACAATCGGTACTCTGAAGCCTACATCAAACTAACTCAAGGCTTTCACGACCGAGATCTCTCTCAATAATTTTTTTGATTTAAATATGACCACCTAGTCATATTTGAATTTTATCACTACATTTGTGACCAGGTAGTCACATTATGCCAAAAGAAACATTCAATAATTTAAAAGAGGAAAAAAGAGCGCAATTCATCAATGCTTTTTTGAGAGAGTTTACGCTCAACAGTTTTGATAATGCCTCTATCAGCAAGACCTTAAAGTCCCTGAAAATGGCTAAAGGAAGTTTTTATCAATACTTTGAAAACAAGCTGGATTTATTCCTTTACCTCCATCAAAGTTGTGCCATGACCAAAGGAGTTTATCTCCAAAGTATTCGTCGTGAAGATTATGATGATTTTTGGGATTTTTGGAGAGCGATGTATCGCAGTGGACTTTCATTTGATCGGGAACATCCCTTACGAAGCAATTTCATGTACAGTTTAATGGATACCATGAACTCCCCATCACTCAAAGAAATTTACACTGAATGGCGTTCTAAAGCACTTGAAGCTATGGAATCCATGATTCTTCAAGAAGTAGAAAAAGGAAAATTCCGAAAAGATGTTTCAACTAAAAAAATGGCCTTTATGCTTTTGACAACCAGCTCGCAATTGATCGATTTTCTAAAACTAAAAATGGGAACTGCTTTGGATGATAATGTGATGAATGGGAGGCCCATTTTTGCCAATTGCGAAGAAGATTTAATGGATACACTTGAACAGTTTATAAGCTTAATGAGTTCAGCAATGAACGAAAAAACCAAATAAAAATGTTGGCAATTGAAACAAACAATCTCAGTAAATTTTACGGTAAACATCGTGGAATTGAAAATGTAAGCCTCTCTATTGACAAAGGGGAAGTATTTGGGTTCATAGGTCCAAATGGTGCGGGAAAATCAACCACCATCCGGACTATTTTAGGACTACTGATTCCTAGTTCCGGCTCAGCTCAAATATTTGGGCAGGATGCTCAAAAAGAGGGTGCAAAGGTTCGGGAAAAGATCGGTTACCTCCCTTCGGAAGTTAACTATTACGATGAAATGTCATCCAGAGAACTGTTAGAATATCATGCGCGTTTTTATCCCAAATCAGACCTATCTAAAATTGAGGAATTAGCAACTTACTTTGAATTAGATTTAGAAAAGAAAATTACCGATTTATCTTTCGGTAATAAGAAAAAATGTGCCATCATTCAAGCCGTTCTGCACCAGCCCGAACTCTTAATTTTAGATGAGCCCACTTCTGGACTGGATCCACTAATGCAAAACCGATTTTTTGATTTGCTGGACCAGGAAAATGAAAAAGGAACAACCATTTTCTTCAGCTCTCACATTCTATCCGAAATTCAGCGTATGTGCGACCGGGCAGCTATCATACGTAATGGAAAAATTGAAGCTGTTGAGGATATTCAAGCTCTATTAGAAAAACAGATGAAAAAAGCTCGTTTTGTTTTTCAAAGCATTCCAGAAAATTTACAATTTCCAGCAGGTGTTCAACATGAAAAATGGCACCAAAACAAACTCACCTTTGATTATGTTGGTCCCATTGCAGATTTAATAAAATGGATGGCTAAGCTCGAATTAGCCGATGCGGTTTTAGAAGAACCTGATTTAGAATCAATATTCATGAATTATTACGAAAGATGATGAACAATAATTTATTTACCAAAGAACTAAAACGGAACCGGAAAAATCTCACCATCTGGAGCACCATCACCGTTGGATTTACATTTATGATTTTGTCAATATATCCTTTTATGCAGGAAATGGGACAGGATTTAACGGTGATGATGGATAAAATGCCGGCCGAATTGAGCAAAGCCATGGGAATGGATTCTCAAACCTGGAGTAGTATTCTTGGATTCTACAGTACCTACTACGGAATTTACATCATTGTATTAATTGGAATATTCTCCACCTCTACAGCGGCAACTATCATATCCAAAGAAGAAAAAGATGGCACATCGGAGTTTCTATTAACCAAACCACTTTCACGAAAGTCAATTTTCGTTTCTAAACTGGCCAGTTTGTCCATTTTGGTATTGATCATTTATTTGCTTCAAAGCATTTTTGCCGGAATCGGAATGAGCTTGTTCAATGATATGGAAACGGATTGGTCTACCCTATTCGTTATGCACATTCATGGCCTTGTTTTAATTCTCTTTTTTAGCTGCATTGGAGTGTTAATTTCCATGTTCGTTAAACCCAAAAAGAACTTTATGGGAATGGTGGTAGGAATTGTTTTTGGTTCTTACTTTTTGGATGCTATTGGAAAAGCAACTGAGGCGACAAATTGGATTAGTTATATCTCTCCATTCCATTACTTGAGCTTTAGTGTTAATGATCCGGATTTTCAAGTTAATTACCTATCAGCTCTTGTTTTATTGTTGATTGGAGCGGCTATGCTTGTTTTCTCTTATACCGTTTATAAAAAGAAAGACATTGGAGCTTAGGCCTGGTTTTTGTTTCAAGCATTCTCAAGATTTTCTTAATTTGGTGATATGAGAATGTTTTTGATAACTGCTTTTTTGTTTCTTTCATTCAACACTCTTGCTCAAAACTATCGAGTAGGAGAACAAGTTGAAGTATTGGTTGAAGATGTATGGTTTGATGCCTACATACAGGAAATTGACGGTAAAAAATACCGATTGAATTATTCCCGCACCTCTGATGAAACGGATTTTTGGGTTAAAGAAGATAAAATCCGCAAACGAAAAGGGAATAATAAACCTGGTGATGGGCACGGAAGTGTTTCATTTGAACAAACTACGGGAGCTAAAAAACCAGAATCAAAAGATACCAAAGCGGAAGTTAAACCGTCACAGCCTTTACAATTAATCACCTTACACAACACCTGTCAACGTCAGGAAACTTTTGTGATTAACGATGAAAAATACAACGTAAAGAGTAATGACAAAGTAGAAGTAGAAGTTGAACTAGGTACCTTAATTTACTCCATGCAAAATGGTGAAAAGATTATTAAAGGAAAAGTAACTGAAAAGATCGTGGTTTTCAGACCAAGTTGTAATTAGTTCTTCTTTTTGGGAATGTAAACATTCTTTAAGTGTTTAACCTCAGACTGTAAGTCCAAAATAGCTTTTGTTAAATCACTTTCTTTAAACTCAGCTGTTGGCATATCAGAGCAAATGTAGTTGACAAACTTCCAAATCTCTACAATCTTATTTGCATGTACCTCATAAGGCTCATACAATGGATTGGTAGAACATAATTGAAACGATTGATTATCCTCCAGACGCTTATAAACATTCTTAAATACAATCCCATCGTCCAACGTAATAACAATGTGTGGATACCCATCTTTGATCGAACTCCAATTCTCTACATACTCAGCCACAACATAACTACCATCTGTTACCGGAGGCATTGAATCTCCTTTAATTGGAAACGTTCGATACTTACGGTCTTTCTTTAAAAAGGGTAACTGGAAAGTGGGAAGAACACTGATAAATTCAGGATCAGAAAAACCAGTTGTATAACCCGCACGCGCTTTTTCATTCACAAGCTCAATATTATCATTCTCCTCATTATCTACCGTCATGGCAATAATTCGTACATTTTTGCCTTCAATATCATTGGAAATACCTCGCTCCAACTTATCCCACTCCTTTTCAGAAATATCTGCCAAATTACGTTTCAGCATCTTATCCAAAGTGATTCCAAAAAACTCACTGAGTTTAATTAATGTTTCCACATTAGGCTCTGCCACCCCATTTTCATATCCACTATAAGAAGAACGCGTCAAATCAAGACGTGAAGCTAATTCCTCCTGTGAAAATCCCTTTTTCTTCCGTAATCTCTTTAAATTTTCTCCAATCATATTGCTGACTAAATGATGAATATCTAGTCAAATATAAATAAAAAAGATTATTTTCTAATCATTTAATTTTAAGAGATGTACAAAAAAATGGTCTTTTTGAGTCAAATCTTCCGCTGAAAACAGTCTAAAAACCTGCTTTTCAAACTGATAGACATATTCTGTATACCAGCCCATTTTTTTTGAATTTAAGAGCTCACCACTAACTGAAAAGGGGTGATTTTCATCTTTTTCCAATCTAAAATCACCTGGTCGAAAGTAAATTAATTGGCCATTTATTTCTAATTGATTCACCTTTCCAAAAAATTCGGCTTCGCGTAAGGATTTTGGATTTTCATAAAAGCGAATGGCTTCATCTTCCCGCTTGATCTCTCCCTCCTCCAAATAAATTACTTTGTCAGCCCATTCCATAGCTTCTAAACCGTTATGAGTAACCATTAAGGCTGCAATTCCATTTTCTTTTAAGTATTCCTGAATATGTGATGAAATTCGACTTTTACTTTTAAAATCGAGCTGATTGAAAGGCTCATCTAACAAAACTAATTCAGGTTCATTGGCTAAAGCTCTTGCAATAGCTAAACGTTGTTTTTGCCCTCCCGATAGCAATTTGGCTTTTTGCTGTCGAAAATTCTCCAATCCAATTAAATGCAGTAAAAGTTCTACCCTTTCGGTTTGATATTCTTTATCAAATTGCAATAGCTTAATACGAATGTTCTCCTCTACGGTATGATAGATATCCAGATCAAAATCTTGATCAACCAATTTGATTTCATCAATTCCCGGCATGAGTTTTTGAGAAGGATCTTTTAACTGATCGCCTTTAAAGTGAATACTTCCTCCCCCCAATACCAATTTCCCCGCAATGGCCTTTAAAATAGACGTTTTCCCTTCTCCACTAGCCCCAAGTATGGCAACAATTTCCCCTTCCTGCACATCAAATGAGCAATCTTTAATGACCGTTTTTTGGTCGTATGTTATTTGCAGTTGATTGACCTTAAGAATTTCCATCTAACAATGAATAGGCTTCAAAAGTAAACACTATTCTTTAGACAAAGGTTCAACTATTCATAGACTTTGAGTGAATAGGACTCCCAAACATCTTCATCCACCCAAAAAGAATATTGATAAAACCCCTCTTGCGGGATTTGAATTGGATACGTTTGACTACGCTCTTCAAATTCCAAATTACAATTACAACCTTCATACGTGGCATACAAAGTAACTTGAGTTTCATTATCATCACTCACAATTTCAAAAGAGTCAAACTCTCCACACGAATTATCCAATACGTACTTTACTTCCAAATCAAAGGTTTCGGAAGTAGATACAGAGTCAGGAAAGTCAAAAACAATGGCCGAAGTTTTTTTAGTTTCTTCACATACCGGACTTCCTTTATCACACGAACTAAGTAGCAAAGGCAAGGTTAGCAACCCCACCGTTAAAATCTGAATTGTTTTTTTCATTATTTATTAAACCCTTCTATCACAATAGTGGTTGACAAATTAAACGGATCAGGATTACGAGGCCATGGATGTTGAATATTTACGATCATTGAACCATCTGGTAAAAAGATCACTCCTGTAGTTTCAGATCCTTTAGGCGCGACACAAAATCGCAATAGATCATCAACCGTTGGATTTTCGATGCTCATATCTAAAAAGTAGATTTCATTGAACATCTGTCTATTCTTCTCTCCATTCTCTCCTGCACGTCCCCTGTCATACCAATTTATATCTTCACTCAAAACCAAATAGGTCTTGCTTCCAATAGTAACGGAAGTATTGCAGTCAGGGTTGGAAAAACATCCCGAAGAATCGCTAAAAAATCCTCCTTCGAGGTATGAACGCATTTTATTTGTCGATAGATCAAATTCCAAAACTCGTCCAAAGCAATCGTCATAGTCATCTCCACCCTTACTCAGATCCTCCTGTGTATAGTTAGGAACAGTCCCTCCAAGAGCTTTTGCTTTTGCCCAACTAAAATTATCTTCTCCTGTTTCTGAGATATAAAGTTTACCATCAATTGCCTCTAGCCATTCATGGCGAATGAACAAGCTAGCACCCATTTCAGTGTCTATTTCACGACAATGAATCCAAGATGTTGTATCTGATGGAATGTTGAGCCATTCGCCTGATTCACCGTCGACTGATTGCTTATAAGCTTGTAATTGTCCTTTTGAATAATCAAAGGCTTTTTCAGTTTCGTACCTAAAAAAGACTCCAGGACTGTAATCATCTGTCAAATAAACGTATTTACCATCAGCAGTACAATGGGCATCTTCATGTACAAATTTTCCCATTCCGTAATGTTTATGAATGGCTTTTCGTTCAACCGGATCAACTTCTACTACATAGCCCATGTTTTGCCAAATTGGACGCCCGTTGTACCAACTGGTGTCAGTATGTCCTTTTCCTTCCATCCAAAGTCGAGGCGTATTCCAGGCCCAGGCTTCTTCACAGGTAAAAATGGTTCCGTTTGGCGTTAAACTTCCTCCGCAGTTACGATTAGTTCCGCCAATTCCCGAAAAATCGACATGATTAAAATCTCCCACTACTTGCCAACCATCTTCTTTTAACTCAATAGAGAAAACGGTCCCTCCTCCTCCATCTCCCAAATTGGCATTGGCATATTTATCTTCGTGTGATATATATAATAGTCCTTTATTTTCCGGATCTTCTGAGTCGGGAATAAAAACCGAAAGGTCATGTACACCTTTAGCCGGGAATTGTTGACCATCTGCTCGCACGACTTTATCTGTTTTTTCCTGAAATAAAATTCGATACGAAAAACCTTCTGGTAAAATCAAGTCGGTTGTTTCAAAATTCTCAGCTACACTCTCAAAAGGAGGAAGTGTATCTTCTACCACTACAAGTTGTTCTTCAGTTGAATCTGAATTCGCAGTTGTTTCAGGCTCTGTATGTTCTTCACCACCACAAGACAATAAGAACAAAACAATAAAAAGGGGCAATAATCTTTTCATAGACAGTCAATTCGAGGCAATAAAACTAAAGATTTACCTCAACAAATAAAAAATCCCGCTCCAAACGAAGCGGGATTTAATGATTTATTAATTCTTATGCTTAAGCGTTAACCTCTAACAAACCGTTAGTTTTCTTAACACCCTCAGCACTTTCAGTCAATTTAGCTTTTTCAGCATCAGACAATTCAATCTCAACGATTCTTTCGATTCCGTTTTTACCAAGAACACAAGGAACTCCAATTGAGAGATCATTTAATCCGTACTCACCTTCTAACAAGGCTGAACAAGGGAACATTTTTTGAGAATCTTCAGCAATAGCTCTCACCAATTCAGAAACAGCAGCACCTGGTGCATACCAAGCAGAAGTTCCTAATAATCCAGTTAGGGTAGCACCTCCAACTTTCGTATCTTGAACAATTTGCTCCATTCTTTCTTCAGTTAAGAATTCTGATACAGGAACAGAGTTTCTTACTGCTTTCCCAATTAAAGGAACCATTCCTTTGTCTGAGTGTCCTCCAATTACCATTCCGTTAACATCAGAAGCCGGGCACCCTAAAGCCTCACTGATTCTATATTTGAATCGAGCGCTGTCCAATGCTCCACCCATTCCGATAATTCTGTTTTTAGGAAGGTTAGTTGATTTGTGTACCAAATAAGTCATTGTATCCATTGGATTTGAAACTACAATGATGATAGCGTTTGGTGAATGCTCTAAAATACTAGAAGAAACTGTCTTTACAATTCCAGCATTAATTCCAATCAACTCCTCACGTGTCATTCCTGGTTTTCTAGGAATTCCACTGGTAATAACAGCCACATCTGATCCGGCAGTTTTTGTATAGTCGTTTGTACTTCCAACAATTTTAGTGTCAAATCCATTTAAAGAAGCTGTTTGCATAAGGTCCATTGCTTTTCCTTCTGCGTATCCTTCTTTAATGTCAACTAATACAACTTCAGAAGCAAAATTCTTAATTGCAATATATTCCGCACAACTGGCACCTACTGCTCCTGCTCCGACAACTGTTACTTTCATATTATTACTTTTATTTTTATTAATGTTTTTCTAAGAAGACAACGAATTTAGCAACAATTTTAGTTCCGTCTTCATTCTTAGCCTCATTTTTAAACTGTAACATATTGAGAGGGTAAATTGTATTAGCCTAAAAAATATTTTTGTTCATTTGGCAACCCTTTTACAAAAAGGGCGTCTCTTAAGCGTAAACAAGTGGAAACTCAACAAGAACTGCGGAAAATAGTTGATGGTTGCATTAAAGGCAAAAGAAAGTATCAAAAGCGGTTATTTGAGATGTTCTATGGTAAAATGATGGCTGTATGCATGCGTTACGCCAAAGATCAGGACGAAGCACAAGACATGGTTCAGATCGGTTTTATCAAGATTTTTAAGAAACTGGATGTTTACAATTTTGAAGGTTCTTTGGAAGGTTGGATTAGACGTATCATGGTAAATACGGCAATTGATCAAATTAGGAAAAACAAACGTGATCCTTTTTCGATTGAAGATGAGCAGAGGGTACAAAACATTGAAGAAGATGTTCCCTTTTCTCAGGAAGATGATCAGGACATCAAGATAAAGGCTGAAACAGCAATTAAAGCTATTAGTCAATTATCACCTGCTTATCGAACGGTATTTAATATGTATGTAATGGAAGGTTTCACTCATAAAGAGATAGCAGATTATCTTGGAATTAGTGAAGGAACTTCTAAATCAAACCTCGCAAAGGCAAAACAAAAACTGCGGGCAGAATTGAGCCTAAAGTTTGAGCATTAGACCAAATGGACAAATTTGACGAAATATTAAAAAAGGCAGTTGAAGGCTACGAGGCTCCCTACAATTCGGGGGTTTGGGATAGTCTTAGCAGTCAGTTAGATGCTTCGTCATTGGATCCGTTTGAGAAATCAGTCAAAGAATCGCTTGATAAATTTCAAGCTCCTCATAACCCAGCGATCTGGGAAAATATTAGCAGCCAATTAGGAGGAAGTGAATTTGAACAGACTATGAAAGAGTCTGTTGAAGGATATGAAGCCCCTTATAATCCTGCTGCTTGGGAGGCTGTAAGTAGCCAAATTGGAAATTCATCATCATTGTGGAAATGGGTAGCTGGTTCAGCTGCCGCAATTGGATTACTATTTGGAGGTATTTACATGTTCTCTGACGATGATTCAGCCAATACTACTCAACAAGATACCAAAGAAGAAAAGCAAACCCAAATTGCCGCTAACCAGCATGAAGAAAAAACTACTACGACTTTTGTAAACTCAGTAGATGATACTGAATCTACAGAAGAAATACTTACCCACAATAATGCTGGCCAGGGTGATGAAGTGAATCATCAAGCCAATAACGGAGAAAATACCAACTCAACCAACAACGGTTCAACAACTAGCGAAGCAGGTGACAATTCTACCGTCTTTGGACCATTCTCTCCAAACGTAACTGATAATCTAGGAAATGGACATGGGGTTGGAAATTCTGCTAAGGGAGAAGAACCAAACCACAACAACGATAATCCAACCAATAATGATGGTAATGTTGTAAATAATGGAGATACTACCCCTGAAACAAATCAGGATGTAACTCATACTTATTCTGCCGACTTCAGATGTGTATCAGAAGGTTGTGAAGGTAGTCCAATTGAATTTGCTGCAGCGAACTTATACGGTAAGGTTGACTACGTATGGTCATTCTCTGATGGGACAAGAAAAGAAGGAGAATTCGTTACTCATTCTTTCCAACATGAGGGGGATGCATCAGTTAAACTGAATGTTTACAAAAAGAACTCAAACGAATTATTAGCTTCTGAAGAGCAAAACTTAACAATTAATCGAAATCCTAATCCTGACTTTGTGGTTGATCAACCTAGTACGATGATTCCAACTTATAACTTCATCAATCAAACCGATCACGCTGATATTAATTGGGAGATTGACGGAATGGGTAAAATCTCAAAAGATCAGTTTGAAATGACCTTTAGAGAAAAAGGAACCTATCACGCTAAGCTTACAGCTACAAATGAATTTGGATGTACCAGCACAAAAGAAACAACAATCAAAGTAGATAATGATTATAACCTATTTGCTCCTAATGCATTTACACCTAATGCAACGACGAACAGAACGTTTATTCCAGCTGCTTTAAAAATCTTAAACAAAGAGTTTACAATGACCATTCATGCTAAAGATGGAAGCATGGTTTACCAAACACAAAACGCAAACCAACCTTGGGATGGACGCTACACTACTGATAATAGAATGGCACCTGAAGGAGTATATGTTTGGATTGTACAATTGAAAAACGCTAATGGGGAAATGGAAACCTATAAAGGAACCGTAACCCGACTTTAAATAACATTAACTAGATAATTTATTCTGGTTTTCTTTGCAAGAAAAATGTTCTACTCGGTAGAACATTTTTTTTATCCTTAAATTCTGGCTTATATTCTCTTTTAGAATAAGATATGGTAAACAAAAGCCACTTATAATCGTAACCTAATGATGTTTAAACCCGTAAATTAAGTGTGTAATCAGTTGGTTTAAATTTTAAGATTTCGTAAATTTAACCTCGGTTGAAATGGAAATTAAACACAATGCCAGATGTCGCTAGAAATTGAAGCAACAGTAAAAACCCCTAAAATTGTTCTTGATTCAACTTCAGGAAAAATCTTGTTAGCAGGAATTTCGATTCCGGAGGATCCTTATGATTTTTACGGCCCTGTTGAAACTGAAATTGACAGTTATCTAAAAAATCCGGCAGTCAACACCAATCTAGAGTTTCAATTGGAGTATTTCAACACCAGTTCGACTCTCATTATTCGGAATCTAATTCGAAAACTATCCAATTCTTCACGCGATACCAATTTAAAAGTACACTGGTATTATGAAGCGTACGATGAAGATATGAAAGAAGCAGGAGACGAATTTAAAAAGCTCTTTGAAGAGTTAGACTTTGAAGTAGTTGAAGTGGATGAATTCCCTATCAACTGAAATTGATATTTCCTCTTTTTATTTAACATTTTTCCCAAAAGCAGTTCAACCTTAGGACTTTTTTGTTTTGGCGACCATTCATTTAATGGTTATCTTGTGCCAAATCATACTTATACCATATGTCCTCAAAAAAACTTTGGAAACAAAGTAAGAACCTTGTTTCCGTACTTATTCTGTCAGGATTAGCCTCCTACACTAATGCACAAGAAGTTTATAGAGGGAAAAAAGCGAATGATCTTATTGAAAATGCAGAAATAGTTCGATCAAGTGCTCATTCCAATCTCCCTTCTTACATCAAATTTTACCCTGGAAAAGAAATTGATCTTGATGGCCTGAATCTTTGGCTAAAGAAAAATTTGCAATTAGCTCCTGGTGTTGATTTTGTTCTATTGAGAAAAGAGACAGATCAACTAGGGCACATTCATTACCGCTATCGTCAAACCTGGAATGGCATTCCGGTTGATGCAGCAACCTTAATTGCACACACACATAATGACAAAGTTTATTCTATCAACGGTAATTTTTACCAGAATTTTACAGCAACAACCTCAGCTTCAGTAACAGATTCTGATGCGATTAATGCAGCCATGGAGTTTGTTGGTGCAGAATCTTACAAATGGCAATTAGAAGGAGAAGAAGAGCATCTTAAATGGGAACAAAACGACGAATCGGCAACCTACTACCCTTCTCCTGAATTGGTTTTGGTTTCGGACGATTATTCGTTCCGCCCGGAATCGTTTAAAGCAGCCTTAAAAATGAACATTTATGCTCACCAACCGGTATCGAGAGCATGGATTTATGTAGATGCAACGACAGGTCAGGTCATTCAAAAGAATAAGATTTTGGTAGATGTGGACGAAGCCGGAACAGCAGAAACGCAATATAGCGGATCACAAACCATCATTGCGGATAGTTTTGGGGGAGAATACAGACTACGTGATGGCTCAAGAGGGCTGGGAGTTAGAACGTTTGACTTGAATACAGGAACCGATTATGGATCGGCAGTAGATTTTACAGATGACGACAATAACTGGAACAATGTGAATCCTGAATTGGATGAATATGCTACTGATGCTCATTTTGGAGCTGAAATGACCTATGATTACTATTGGATTCAGCATGGAAGAAATAGTATTGACGATGCAGGATTTCAACTCAACTCTTATGTTCATTATAGTAATGATTATGTAAATGCATTTTGGGATGGAACCCGAATGACATACGGCGACGGAAACGCAACTTATTCGCCTTTGACGTCAATGGACATTGCGGGACATGAGGTGACACATGGTTTAACAACTTTTAGTGCCGGATTAATCTATTATGCTGAATCTGGAGCTCTAAATGAATCATTCAGTGATATTTTTGGTACCGCCATTGAAAACTTCTCAACCCCAGGTGATTGGGATTGGCTAATTGGTGAAGACATTGGAGCAGCGTTTCGTTCTATGTCCAACCCTAACATTTTTGGAGATCCTGACACTTACTTTGGATCATTTTGGGCTTCTTTAACCGGAGGTGATTCGGGTGGAGTTCATACCAACTCAGGAGTACAAAACTTTTGGTACTATTTATTAAACAATGGAGGTTCCGGAACCAATGACAACGGAGATGCTTATACGGTTACCGGACAAGGTTGGGATGTAGCATCCAATGTTGCTTTCCGTAACTTAACCGTTTACCTAACGGAAAGCTCTGACTATGCTGAAGCTCGTTTTTATGGAATTCAGTCAGCAACTGATCTATATGGAGGGTGTTCTCCTGAAGTGGAAGCAACAACTAATGCCTGGTATGCTGTTGGAGTTGGACCAATTTACTCAAGTGAGGTAATTGCCAATCTAACTTCAGAGGATACCTTAGCTTGTAGTGCTCCTTTTACGGTAGATTTTTCAAACATCTCGGTGAACGGAATTACCTACGAGTGGGATTTTGGAGCTGGTTCTACATCTACCGATGCCTCTCCTACACATGATTATTTAGATATTGGTGAATACACCGTAACTTTAATTGTAGATGGAGGTGCTTGTGGAACAGATACTTTAACATTAGTTGATTACGTGGTTATTGACACTACAATTCCTTGTATCGTTAACCTACCTTCAACAGGAGTTGGAAATACCCAAACTTCATGTGACGGAACATTGTATGACAGTGGAGGTCCTGATTTTAATTATGGTGCCAATGAAACTGCTCAAATAACTATTTCTCCATTTGGAGCCTCTACCGTTAATTTGGAGTATGTAATGTTTGATGTTGAAGCAGGACCTAGTGGGACTTGTAACTACGATTATATGCAAGTATTTGATGGGCCAGATACTGACGCTCCTTTAGTAGATACTTATTGTAATAACAATCTTCCTCCGGCCACGTGGACGTCGTCAGGAAGTTCAGTAACGATTTTGTTCTCCTCTGACCCTGGTGTTCAGGATCCGGGATTTGAAATTAACTGGAATTGTAACTTACCTACTGTTCCTCCAATTCCTGATTTTGTATCTGATATTGATACGACATGTACCGGAACGATTGCTTTTTCCGATTTAACTACTGAAGGACCTTTGACCTGGGATTGGGATTTTGGTGATGGAAATACATCTACTGAGCAAAATCCTGTACATAGCTATACTTCCAGTGGATTATACACCGTTTCATTAACAACAACCAACGCAATTGGTTCGGCTAGTGAAGTAAAGACTGATTATATTTTTGTTCAGCTTCCTATTGCTCCAACAGGAATTGATGATACTGTTTGTGTTGACAACCCTGCTGATTTAATGGCTGCAGGATCTGGAGAATTAGTTTGGTATGCCGATGAATTTGGAGGAGCACCACTTTTTACAGGTTCAACTTATACAACTCCATCTTTGAGTATGACAACCAGTTTCTGGGTTGAAGATCAAATTGAATCTCCAGCTGTAAACGAAGGTCCTCTAGACAACTCCTTTGGTGGAGGTGGATTCTTTACAGGCGATCAACACCTTATTTTTGATTGTACAACACCTGTTATCTTAAACTCAGTTAAAGTTTATGCCAATGGTAGTGGTAATAGAACCATTGAGTTCAGAGATAACCTTGGAACGGTAATAGAGTCTGCGACTATCTTTATTCCGGACGGTGAACAAACGGTTGATTTGAATTGGGAAATTCCGGTTGGAACCAACTACCAATTAGGAACCGAAGAAGATAGTGATCCGGATTTATTCCGAAATAACAGTGGACCATCTTATCCATACAACCTATCTGGAGTTGTTGAAATTACAAATAGTAGTGCTGGAGAAGATTACTACTATTTCTTCTATGATTGGGAATTGCAAGAATATCCTTGTATAAGTCCAAGAACAGAAGTATTTGGTGTAGTTGGTGAAGACACAACTGTTATGATTGATCCAGTTGAAACAATTTGCCCTTCGGATTCTCCGGTAACTGTAACCACAGGAGCCTCAGGAGGCAGTTGGTCAGCATCATGTGGAGACTGTATTGATCCTATAACCGGAGAGTTTAACCCTGCCGAAGCAGGAGTTGGAGAATGGACAGTTGATTATGTGATTCCGGGTTATTGTGGAACATCAAGTCCAATCATGATTACGGTTGCAGATGAAACTCCGGTTAATATTAATCCTGTTGATCCTTTGTGTCACGAGGGTGGCGCTGTAATCTTAACAACTGACGGAACCGGAGGTACATGGTCTGCAGATTGTGGTAGTTGTATTGATGCTGAAACCGGGGAATTTAATCCTGGATTAGCAGGAGATGGAAGTTGGACTGTGACCTATAATCTTGTCGATATTTGTGATCATTCTAATTCTATTGAAGTGGAAGTTATCTCTTGCTTAGGAATTGATGAAGAGACAGAAAAATTGATCTCCATTTATCCAAATCCAGCAAAAGATCAAATTACCATTAATACAGCTAACTTAAACTCTGGATACATTAAATTGACAGACGTTGTTGGACGTGAAGTTTTAAATATGACTTTCAACGAAAATAAAACCGAAGTAGATTTAAGTCATTTACAAGCTCGCAGTACTTATTTTGTTCATATTCTTGATGAAAACGGAGAGGTTGTTACCATCCGAAAAGTAATTAAGCAATAAGGATTTACAAACCTTGATAACATTTCAAGAACCCGTCTACGAAATATCGTGGACGGGTTTTCTTTTTAATATCACCAATCTTAATCTGCCGGATCGCAAATACACTTGCATCCGTCATTAAAAGGTTCAGTTTTCTTTAAAAGTGGAGGTGGGAAATTGAGCCGTTTTTTATGCCGTGAAATGACCACTTATCAAAAATAATTGACCGCGGGCTAATTCCCTATAGATAAAAGCCAATTACTTCAGAAATTGGCTTCAATTAACCAAACTGATCTAGTCAAACATAGTTCATTTATTGCATGTGTAACCGAATCGTTCTAATTCTCCTATTCATTATACCTTATTTAGCTCACTCCAAGGATAAAATTCCGCGAAAAGTACGGAAGTCAATTCCTCTGATGACAAGATATATCACAAAGGATTGTAATGGTCAAGAGGAAAAGGTAAAGGCCATTTACAATTGGATCACGACTAATATTGAATTTGATTATGATCGATTAATGGACACCAAATATTTTGTTGGGGTGAATGCGAAAGAAACGTTCAAATCAAAAAAAGCCATTTCTGACGGATACAACGAGTTGATGAAGGCCATGTTGGACGAAATCGGGATTCAATGCGAGGTAGTAGCGGGATATGTGCATGATATCGGCTGGAAACCCGGAGATCTGAGTTTGTTTGTTCAGCATACATGGATTGCTGTAAAGATAAACGGAGAGTGGAAATTAGCGGATCCGGTTTGGGATTCTGGATATATAGGTAAAATTCCATATGATCGGGAATACAAACCGAAGAAGCATCTAATTCCTTTGTCGCTTTACAAAAATCCGGTGCGAAGAGATCGAGTAGCAGAAAAACGAGAAACTAAAGAGGTGGATAGAAAAGACAAGTTTGACGAAAAGCCCAAATACAAAGAGGAAATCGGGTTTGTCTCTGATCCCACGGTTGAGTTTCTTTTAATTCCTTCGGATAGTTTTTTATTGGACCATTTACCGCTGAATCCGATTTGGCAATTGCGAGAAGATTATATCAGCATAGAAGATTTTGCACTTTCCAGAGATAACTTGAAGCTTCGTTTATCCTCAGATTCGGCACAACACGATCTGGATTATGAATCACAAATCAGCCTTTATCGTGATCGAGATTTCTTAGCGCAGCAATTGTTGGACGGAGAAGAAGGATATGCCTTCAATTCTTATAATCCCGGAATAAAAGGATTGTATTATTACAATTACCTCTACTTGATTACCAATAATAAATTACAGCGATATGCACGTGGAAGCCGATTTGAGTTGACGCACGATAAATATCCTGTTTTGATGGCGGCCAATGATACGTTGATTAAATACAATAAACTGTTCAAGACTTTTGCCAAAGATGAGTTTAAAAAGAGACGCTCTGCGGATAAGGAACGATATGAATTGACCAAAGACCGCGATAAGATTAGCTCCAAAAGAATCAAAAAAATAGAAAAGGAAGGGGACAAACTTTCCAATCACCTCAAGAAGGATAAAGACAAGATCAAGGATAATTTGGAGAAAATAAAAGATAATAAGAAAAGTATTATCGAGAAGTATCCAAGGGTCCTTGGATACGAAACACCTTCTAAGCTGAAGACCGAATATGTTAAACCTTGGAAAGATTCATTGGAAATGGAGATGGCTGTGATGGATTCCATTAATAAAGCACAGTCGGAAAAACGAAAGCATACGTCCTACAAAACACTATTCCAAAAACTAAGTTATCTGGACTATCTCTATGAATACAATTTAGATTTGGTTCATTTCAAGACATATTCCAATAACGAGTATATCGAAGAGGTCGATAGCTTAATCTCTCAAAATGCCCAATATGTTCTTCACCTTTACAGTGATTCTTTGCGAGAAGAGTTAGTATCCAAAGAGTTAATGACCTGTGTCAAAAGGGCTAAGAATTACATTCGCTTGGCAAAAGCTAATTTTCTGGAACTCAAGACTACCGGAATCGTTGATGATAATAAACAATACGAGCAAGCATTACAACCCATAATGATCAAAATATTGGATAAAGCGGAGGAAGGGAATAGAAATGGTTTGAGTTTTAATCTGGAAGTGCAGGCATACATGAAAGTTTACAATAACGGCGACGAATTGGTCAAGCAAGCGGAAAAACAAGAAAAAGCCAAAGAAGAAAAGAAAGAATTTATTCTGGAACATACCGAAGCGTGGAACCAGCGGAATATTGATTTGATCGGGAGAATCAAAAAGGACTCCGAAAAGTGGAAGAAAGAGTTTAAGGAAGAGTTTGAGAATAAAAAGTAAGTGTTAGTTTAAAAACCGGAGTTACATTTTTCATACCTTTTTAAAACTAACAAATTGATAATTAGCCCTTTTCTTAAATGTTAAAATTCTGCAATTTTTCTCTTACATAGTCGTAACATTCATAATAATTTACGTTATTGGTGGTGATGAAAAGTCCGAAGCTCTTTACTAAAATTGCTGCTGTATCTTTTACAGCGGTTACAATGACCACTTTTGTGGCCTATAAGGCTGGTGCTTTTAAGAACTTTGAACATCAGTATTTAGGACAAAACGGAACCAATCCACCTGATACATTGAAAAAAGATTCCATTCAAACAGATTCATTAAAAAAGGATGTGGACCTCTTTATTCATAGTTCTAAGTACATCTCCTTTGAAAGCTCTAATGCTAACGAAAAGGAGGATACGATAGAACCAACTTTCATGCATACATCTAAATCATTTGGAGGAGTGTTTGAAGATCATCCTTTTACTGATACATCCTACCAACTTGGAAGAAACCCAGGGGTATCAAACCATGAAGGTAGTAAAACTAATGGCGCTCCAACTTTTATGGGAAGCTCAAAATCTCTTCGCATGCATCGTGAAGAGATAAAGGATACACTCATTTTAAGAGATGATCAAATTAAGTTGCGACAGGAATCACAGCAAATGAAGTCGGATACACTTAAGAAAAAGACCAATTAAAACCAGATCATTTGGACGGAAAAGAGGTTGAGATCATTTTTGGTTCTGTTGGAGTTTCACTCCTTTTACTCGCTTTTATTGTTTTACTTTTTCTCCCAATGGAGCGCGTTTTTCCTGCCAAGAAGCAGAAAATATTTCGTCCCAAATGGTTTGTCGATTTATGTTTCTTTTTGGGCCAGTATTTCATTTGGGGAGGAATTATTTACTGGGCACTTAAACATATCTGGTATTTTTTTCAAGACGTTATTCCACCCGAATTTAGAGAAGCAGTTGCAGCACAACCATTTTGGCTACAATTCATCGAAGTTATTTTATTAAGTGACCTTCTAATTTACTGGGGACACCGTCTGCAACACAATAATAAATTTCTTTGGCGATTTCATAAAGTCCATCACTCTGCTGAACATTTAGATGCCATTGCAGCTTATCGTGAGCATCCCTTAGACACCATTTACACGGTTGGACTCATCAACCTCCCTGCAATTATTATGGGATTTGATTTAAACGCCATTTCAGGCTTTATTGCTTTTAGAGGTATTTGGGCGGTTTACATTCACTCTAACGTCCGTTTTCCCATTGGTCCCATCAGAATGTTAATTGGAGCTCCTGAACTGCACCATTGGCACCATGACATGGATAAAAATGCAGGCAACTATGCCAACATCTCTCCGTTAATGGACATTTTATTTGGGACATATAAATGTCCGGATCATGAACCTGAACAATTCGGTATCGCAGAAGATTTCCCAAAAGATTGGCTCAGTCAAATGCTTCATCCGATTTTACCTAAATTTATCAGTTCTAAAATCTGGAAACCATCTCCCAAACCAAAACAAGATGAAAGCAGTCAACCTCAAGGAAAAATTGAATAGTTTTAGTGACTACTGGAATCCACGAATCGTCGGAAGGCTTAATGGACAAGTAGTGAAGGTGGCCAAATTTAAAGGAGAGTTTATTTGGCACAAACACGATGAAGAGGATGAGTTGTTTCAACTTATATCCGGACAAATGAAAATTGCCTTCCGGGACAAAACCGTAATCCTTAATCCTGGTGAGCTAATCATTGTACCAAGAGGAGTTGAACATAAGCCAATGGCAGAAGAAGAATGTGAAGTGATGCTTTTTGAGCCAGAATCTACCTTAAACACCGGCGACCAAGACAGTGATTTAAAAAGAGATACATTAGAAGAAATTTAAAGGCATTACAAAAACTGTAAGCCAGAAATCAGTTATCCGTACTAATTCTTAAACCAATTACGTACGCGATGGAAAAGAAACTCCCCCTACCCCCTTTCACAGAAGAAACAGCCAAACAAAAAATTCAAATGGCCGAAGATGCCTGGAACTCTAAAGATCCGGTAAAGGTTTCAATGGCTTATTCAATTGATACTGAATGGAGAAATAGATCAGAATTCATTAATGGTCGAGAAGAAGTCCAGACCTTTCTAGAACGTAAATGGAATAAAGAACTTGATTATAGACTTAAAAAGTCTTATTGGGCGCACAGTGATAACCGCATTGCGGTTCGGTTTGAATATGAATGGCGCAATGATTCGGGACAATGGTTCCGTGCGTATGGAAATGAAAATTGGGAGTTTGACGAAAATGGTTTAATGAAAAAACGTTTTGCTAGTATCAACGATCTTCCAATCAAAGAAGAAGAACGGAAACTTCGCTAATTTTTATTTATCTTCTCAAAAACCCATTGTCAACTCATGAAATACGAAGGAAAAACAGGTGAATACTTTGAAGTAACTGACATCACAGCTGAAAATTGCCAAATTCTAAAAGCTTCCCGAAAAAGTGAATTATCCCTTTTGTGGTTTGAAGATGATACGGAGTTGATCATCGACACCGTCCACCATCAGTTTAAAAAAAACCAATTTGCTTTTTTAACCGAATTCCACAAATTACAAACGAAGAAGGTTAGTAATTTGAAATTACTACGGTTTAACCGTCCATTTTACTGCATTTTAGATCACGATAGCGAAGTAGGCTGCAAAGGAATTCTATATTACGGTTCATCTCAACTTCCCGTTTTATGCCCCGAAAAGGAAGATTTATTGCGATTGGAAAAAGTATGGAATATGCTTTGTTTTGAGATGGAATCCAGAGACAATTTACAGTTGGAAATGCTTCAGATGATGCTCAAGCAAGTTTTGATTCTATGTACTCGTATTTATAAGAAACAGGAAAACTTTGAACGTATTGACTTGGAGAAAGCCGATATTCTAAGACAATTCAATTATTTGGTTGAAACTCATTTTAGAGAAAAACATAGTGTCTCGGAATATGCCAATTTGTTGAACAAGTCCCCCAAAACCATTTCTAATCTATTTAAAAAGTTAGGAGATAAGTCTCCCCTTCAATATATCCAGGACCGAATTATGTTAGAGGCTCGACGGCTTTTACACCATTCTGGCCTTCCAATTTCCGAAATTGGCTTTGAAATAGGCTTCAACGATGTACAAGCTTTTAGCCGATTTTTCAGACGAATGGAGGGAATTTCACCTTCGGATTATCGAAATAGTGAGCCGGAGGGAAAAATTGCCAATTCTTCGGGAATTTCTACCTAACAAAAGGCGGTGCTAAGTACCGAATTTTGTCATGTCGATTTAATTAAAACAATTTTAAAACTATAAAACATGGCAAAATTTGAAGTTCCAGGCAGAGGAGAAGTATCTGCCAACAATCAGGCAATTTTTGATCAACTAGAAAAAGGATTAGGATTTGTTCCAAACCTTTACGCTTACTATGCTAAAAATGAAACTGCTTTAGCTGATTATTTGGCTTTACAAAACCGTAAATCAACTTTAAAAGCAAAAGAAAGAGAAGTAGTCAACCTAGTTGTAAGTCAATACAACGGATGTCGTTACTGCCAATCAGCACACACTCAATTAGGGAAAATGAACGGTTTCACTGACGAGCAAGTTCTTGAAATTCGTTCGGGAAGAGCTTCATTTGATGAAAAACTTGATGCTTTGGCAAAATTCACTTTATCAGCAGTTGCAAATAACGGGAGAGTTTCTGAAGAAGCAAAAGAAAATTTCTTTGCTGCCGGATATGACGAAGCAAATATGATTGATGCTGTTATTGTAATTGGAGACAAAATCATCTCTAACTATATCCACAACATTGCACAATTTGAAATTGATTTCCCATTGGCTCAACCACTTGAAGCCACAACAGTTTAATTCTAGTCACTAATTAAAATCTAATAAAAATGAAAAAGAACATCTTAGGACTTTTGTTCATCTTTATGTTAGGCGGATTCATTAACACCCTAGCAGCACAAACAAACACCGTTCACTTAGAGCAAACAGAGGGTGAATTCACTATCCAAAGTTTAACTCTTGAAGAAGGAACGTATGTTTTCGAGATTGAAAACAATGGTGTAGACCACGAAGTAGGTTTCGTTTTAGCTCCAAAAGGAATGACGGATGAAGCTCATCACATCAAAGAAGCTTATGTGAAAGAAACGGTGAAAGAAGGTAAAACTTCAATGACCAGTGAAGTGACTTTGAAAAAAGGGGAATATGTTTATTTCTGTCCACTAAACCCCACACCACAATACACTTTAATTGTAAAGTAATCAAACAAAAAGGGAGATCAGAAACGGTCTCCCTTTTTTATGTAAATAAATGTTTAAGCTTCACCAAAGTTGATGTTCTTTTTTCGAGAAGCATTAATTTTGTAGCATGACATTCGCCCTTTATTCTGTTAACCCAAAATTCAGTCTGAGAATTTTCTTATTTCTTGGGCTATTTGTTTTTAATTCAGCCCATAGCTTTTCACAAAACGAAGAAGATCTTTTACAAAAGAGAGTTGATTTTATTCTAGAAATTGCCAATAACCTTGAACAATCAAAATCAGCTAATGAGGATTATGTCATTGGAATTTTTGGAAAAGGGAAAGAAAGTCGGCAATTAGCTTCAGAATTAAAGGATCAAACCGAGGGACTTCAAATTCAAGGTAAGGAAGTTTCAGTAGAACGATTCAAGAAAATAGAGTCCATTGAAGGAGCTGATTTGTTGTATGTAAATGGAGAGTCAGAACTTAGCATTAGCAGTTTTGAGGATCAATTGGGTGATGATCCTTGTGTCATTATCTCCGAAAACTTTCCTTATGGGGCATCCAACATCAACTTTACGATGGATGATAAAGGAGAATTGTTTTACGAAATCCAATCATCGGCCTTGAACCAAAAAGGAGCCTCTATTGGAGGTGACTTTAAATCTTCTCCCCGGCATATTCAATCCAAAAAACAATGGGAGGAGAAGTTAGAAGCTGCTCTTCAAACCATTCAAGAACAAGAGGAGACGATTGATACCAAGAACCAGCAAATTGATATTCAGGAAGATGCCATTGAGGACCAGAAAGAAGAAATTGCCGTTCAGTCAGACACTATCAAAGACAAAGATTCTATCATTCAACTCCAACGTTTCTTAATTATCATTGGAGTCGTTTCTTTCGTCATTATCAGTGGATTGGTCTTTTTCCTTTTCAAATCCAACAAAGCCCGCCAAAAAGCTCTTTTACAAGTTGAGGAGAAAAATAAAGAGATCATTTCCAGCATCAAATACGCCAAACGAATCCAACAAGCGGTTCTTCCAACCGATCAAACAATTAAACAGTTCCTCCCAAATTCTTTTATTCTTTATTCTCCAAAAGACATTATTGGAGGTGACTTTTATTGGATGCAAGAACAAAATGGGAGAATTTATTTCGCTGTGGCAGATTGCACCGGACATGGTGTTCCAGGAGCTATTTTGAGTGTAATGTTTTCTAACTGGTTGACAAAAATTGTGAAAGAACTTCATATTACTGATCCAGGAAAAATTTTGGACAAGGCCGTTGAAATTTTGGAGCAGCGACTAACTACTGAAAATGTTTTAGATGGAATGGATGTAACACTTTGTTCCATTGATAAAAATGAGAAAACGCTCCGTTTTGCTGGAGCACATAACTCGCTCTACTTTTTCAGAAAAGGAGAATTTCAGGAATTAAAGGCCAATAAACAACCTGTAGCCCGTTACGAGAGTAGAGTTCCCTTTACCACACATACCATGCAGTTAGAAGATGGGGATACGTTTTACCTCTTCTCAGATGGATACCATGATCAATTTGGAGGTGAAAAGGGCAAAAAATTCACTAAGAAACGCTTTCGTGATTTACTGGCCAATGTTCATCAAAATGACATTGCTTCTCAAAGGCAGCTATTGGAAAAAGAACTCCAAAACTGGCAAGGTAAAATGGAACAAATTGACGACATCTGCGTGATGGGATTAAAAGTTAATCTGTAAATTCAGAAAACACTTTTAATTTTAGTTCGTGTCGACCGAGCATCGTAAAATAATTCATATTGACATGGATGCCTTTTATGCTTCTGTGGAGCAACTGGATAACCCTGATCTAAAAGGAAAGCCAATTGCTGTGGGAGGTGGTGGTCCTAGAGGAGTTGTATCTGCAGCCAGTTACGAAGCACGAAAATTTGGAGTTCGATCAGCGATGGCCTCTGCCTTAGCCATTCGTAAATGCCCAGACTTGATTTTTGTAAAACCGCGCTTCAGTCGCTATAAAGAAATCTCTTTAAAAATTAGATCCATCTTTTTAGAATATACCGATTTGGTAGAGCCACTTTCATTGGACGAAGCATTTTTAGATGTCTCTCTAAATCAACATGGACACAGTTCAGCCACTGAAATTGCACAGGAAATTCGAGATAAAATTTTACAAGAGACGGGATTAACGGCTTCTGCTGGAATTTCGATCAATAAATTTATGGCCAAAATTGCCAGCGATATCAATAAACCCAATGGCCAAAAGACGATAAAACCAAAAGAAGTTATTCCTTTTTTAGAGCGATTACCTATCTATAAGTTTTTTGGAGTTGGAAAAGCCACCGCCAAACGAATGAACAGTTGGGGAATTTACAATGGTTACCAGCTTAAACAGCACGGTCTGGAGTTTTTAATCCAAAATTTCGGCAAATCAGGGACTCATTTTTATAACATTGTAAGAGGCATTCAAAACAGTCCTGTTCGACCCAATCGGGAACGAAAATCGGTTGGAGCAGAACGTACTTATCCAGATAACCTCAAATCGGACAAAGAAATTTTAGAAAAAGCCCGTTGGATTTGCGAAGAGATTCAAAAAAGACTATTGAGTATTGGGACAAAAGGCCGAACTATTACCCTTAAAATTAAATTCTCCGATTTCCAACAACAAACTCGTAGTAAGACGCTCAACGAAGCTATTGATGATGAAGATCAGATTTATGAAATAGTGAAAGAGTTAGTTGATCAGGAGGAAATTAAAAAATCAGTCAGACTGGTGGGCGTCTCTTTATCAAATCTCGAAAATGAACAAAGACAAGAAGAGGAAACCATCACTAAAAAGGATTCTCAGCTCAAATTAGAGTTTTAGATGCTCTTCAGAGTTGTTAAGGATCTGTTATTTCTTTAGGAGCAGATTTGAATTACTGTATCTTGAAAGAGCTATGAAATTTCACTTCTTACTTCTTTTTTATTTAATCATCTCAAACAGTTTTAGTTTTGCTGCTCTTCAGCATCATGACATTGGCCTTTTGTGCTTTGATTATACCACCTATGATGGTGGTTTACACTATGTCAATGATCAATCAGTAGTTTATTTCCCCTTTACCAATTGTTCAGGAAAAGACCTTGAAATTACAATCGTTAAAAACACCTCTGCCGGAAAAAATGTCTATAACCATTCTCCTATTCCGTACACCGGTCACACAATCAAAGTTCCAGCTGGAAAAAGAGATTCGTTACGCTTTCAAATGCACCCATTAATTACATCAGGAGAAGGAATGTATGACAATAGTTTTAGCATTAAATTTAAAGGAATTGACGGAGAACAGCATCTCAACATCTTTTGCTCAATTCGCTATAATGAAGGAAGTTTGGACGTTGTCAATGATACTATTCAGCTCCCTACAGTTGATCGCGGAGAAAAAATACCTTTTACAACTCAAGTATACAATAGTGGACGAGATACTGTATCCATTCGTCTAGATAATGCCATTAGAACTGAGAATATTGAGTTTTTAGATCAATATCCAGTTAAAATAGCTCCCAGAAGCTATCAAACACTACATTTTCAACTTAAAACCGAACAATTATTAAAAAACTATCGACGAACTTTTGCGCTTAAAACAAATGAAAAAGGGAGATATCCTCAAATAAAAATCTCCTTTCAGGGAGAATTAACTAACTATGGAGATCCCTCTATTAAATTCGATTCTTTAGTCGTTACCAAATATATTCCTTATGGAGGGGATGGAACATTTACCTTTTGGTTTGAAAATGACGGTGATGCTCCGCTCATTATTAGTCAGGTAAAGTCAAGTTGTGGTTGTCTTGTTCCCTATTGGCCTCATGAACCAATAATGCCTGGAGGTCGTGAAAAGATTGTAGGGAAATATCTAACAACCAGAGTGGGTCCTATCAACAAAAGTTTAACCGTAGTAGCAAATACTGCCGAACCTAGAATTGTATTGAGAATTAAAGGAAACGTCAGTCAACGTTAAACTGTCAAATAATACCTTGAAAACTTCTCAAAAATGTACTGAACGGCCTCTTGATTAGGATGAATCAAATTGCCTTTATAAAATTCATAGTCTCGCAATTCATCCAACATGATTTCATAAGCGGGGAAATAGGTAATCGAGTCGAAATTTTGCTCTAAATAATCACACAAGAGTAACAAAATTGACTTAGACAATTTGTCCTGATGCAAACCATTTCTGCTATGTCTCACAGGGCTTACGGTTAGAATAATTTTGAGTTTAGGGTTAAGATTGGATAACTTTTCTACTAACCTCTTCCATTCCTTTTTCAAGGTTTCTAAATCCAATAATTCCTTACTAAATTCTTTTTGAGGAACTTTATGACAATTGGCGATCACCTCAGCGGTTCGGTTTAAACTCCATACCCAAGCCGTTCCGAAAGTAAGAAAAAGATAATCTCCCGACTTTAAAGCATGATTCATTACACCATTAGCCTGACGTATTTTTTGCTCTACTTCACCAGTATTAATTCCATTGGTTTTAGAATGATAATCATAATGAAAATGAATTCCCTGATATTCATCAAAATGATCTACTCTAATCTTATCTTCTAAAGCTGAATCAAGTGCTTTAGCAATAGAGGTAGGATTGAACAAAATTCCGTGAGGATTAACCGCAATATTGTATGCTTGTTGGGACAAAATTTGTCCCAGCTTATCTGCAAAACAAGAACCCACACTTAAAATCGAAGACTCTATTGAAATGGTATACTCCGGGGACTTTATGTCAACCTCTGTCCTATTCATCAAAGGTTAAAAGCATTTTTAATTTGTGTTTGAAGATCAGCTTGTATGAAACTCATTTGCTCATTCGTAATCAGTAAAGCCCCATCACAATTTTGATCAAGCAAGTCAATATGATGCGTTGAGAAAATGATCAGTTTTTGAGAGTCATCTGCTACATCCTTCAATAAACGAACTAGTTTTACACGATTCACCAAATCCAAATATGCACCTGGTTCATCCATTAAAATAAGAGGAGTGTCCTGTACCAAGGCCCGAGCAATCATTACTAACTGTTTTTCACCGTCACTCAGTCGTTGAAAAGCTGCATCTAATAAATGTCCTATTTCCAGCTGATTTGCTACCTTTTCTACCGATCCGAGATCTTCTTTTGAAAAGCGGGATAAAATTCCCTGATGCGGAAGGCGACCTAATAAAATAACATCCCTAACTGAATGGTTTCCAAATAGCTCAGTACGCGTATAAACAACCGCAATTTGAGTCGCTAACTCTGACTTAGAGAAATCAGTTAAAAGCCTTCCATTAAGCGTAATATTCCCCTTATAATCTCCATGTTCTTTTAAGAGGGAGCGAATAAAAGTGGATTTTCCACAACCATTTCGTCCTACAAGAGCAATAAGACCTCTTTCAAGCTCCAAACTATCCAGCCTAAACAAACGCCTGGACCCTACATTGATTTCTATGTTGTTAAACTTTAGCACCAGTTTTATTCATTCTAATGATAGTCCATACAATAATGGGAGCTCCAATTAAAGCTGTAACGGTATTTAAAGGCAAAGCATTTCCGCTTAACCTTACGGTAATGTCTGCGAGTAACGCCAATGCACTACCTGCTAAAAAGGTTATCGGAAGAATTAATAAATGATTCTTGGATCGAACAATAAAACGGATTATTTGAGGTACGGCGATTCCGATGAAACTCACTGGTCCGCAATAAACAGTTACAACTGCTGTTAAAATTCCACAAATAATAATAATGAGCAGTCGACTTCTTTTCAAATTAACCCCCAAAGATCCGGCATAGGAAGTTCCTAAAACCAATGCATTCAAAGGCTTTATGAGAAAAACAGTAAGCAAGCTTATCATTAAAACACCAACTAAAAAGAACCATCCTTCTTTTCCATTTAATCCTTCAAATGATCCTAATCCCCAAATGACATACTCTCTTGTATCACTTTCACTGGCCCATTGAAAAAGAACGTTGATAAGGGAAGAAGTAAAATATCCAAACATAAGCCCTACCACCAGAAGGGTAATTGAACTACTTATCAAACGAGAAATAATGAGCAGTAAAATTAAAACTCCCAAAGCTCCAATAATTCCAGCCGAAATCAATCCCAAATTCCCCAACAATGAAGACATTCCAACTCCACCTAAAATAACAGTGGCAACTCCCAAACTAGCTCCCGAAGAAATTCCCAAAACGCCTGGTCCGGCTAGTGGGTTTCTGAAAAACACTTGTAAAATCAATCCCGAAAGGGCCAATGCTCCACCTCCAGAAAAAGCCACCAATGAACGGTTTAATCTATTTTCAATGGTATACGACCAGGAAGCATTTTCTGCTGTTCCACCTCCCAATAAATCCACAATGGTTCCAAAATTGATTCGGACTTCACCCAAATACAAATTGAGCCCTAGTAAACAAAAGGCTGCAACCAAAATACCTACAAGGGTAAATATGTCTCGATTATTCTTCAAAACAGTGTCCTTCCGGCTAAATTAGCTATTCTAATCGGAAGAAGTACTTTGGTTGATGATCACTAATTTGATGTGTATGAAAAAGCATATCGCGAAGTAAAACATCTGGTTCCACAACGCCCGAAGCAAAATAATCTACCTCAGCAATGTTACACATGATAACCTGCTGTTCTTTAACAGCCTTAAACTCAGCATAGACTTCCTTTTCAGCAAGCAAATCTTCTAATCCATAACCAACAGGACGGTCGGCGATAATAACCCAATAATCAGCATAGATACCGTCATTCCACACCTGCTCTTGAGTATGTATTTGATTTTCTGTGCCTTCTTCTCGCTGATAATAATAATCTAAACCTGCATCTCTAATCACCTCTACTCCCACGGATTTGGATGAAGGCATGAACCATGAATCACCAAAAGGCAAATTCATAATAAACTTTTTATTAGTTGACTGCGATTTTTGTCTGAGAGATAAATAGTTATCCTCCACCCTTTCAAAATACGCATTGGCCTCCTCTACTTTGTTAAACAAGAGTCCAAATAACTTAATCCATTCTAATCTTGCCAACTGAGTTTGCTCCAAATACTCAGCAATATATAGAGTTTGAACACCATTTTCTGCGAACCCTTTCTGCTCTGTTTTCCCAAAAGGATAGTTAAAAAATAATTCAGGATTACAATCCAAAAGCGATTCAATTTGTACACTCTCAGTTAAACACAATTCCTTTATCTCATTCTTCTCCAATATTGAGGATACTGAATCGTTACGGATGTATTTCACCCCACATAATCCCTTTACCGTTTCCAATTCGTGTAGACAATCTAAAAAGGCCAGATGAGTAGTCGATTGAGAAGCAACTGAACTAAGAGTAAAAGGAATCTTTTTTAAACCATCTAGCTTAGCCGAGGAAGTATGTTGGATGTAGACACTATCTCTAAAAAATTCATTGTTCTGAATAGAGTGAGTCACGATTTTGGTATAATCCGCTGTATATTCAACCTCAAATCCCTCTGCATACTTGATTTCAATTTGTTTTTGTGGACGAAATTTTTCCGACTCTTGTTCTTCTTGAGTAGTATGTTGAATACAAGATGCTGCAACTACTGCAACAAAAAGACTACTTAGCAATAATCTCATTCTTCAATTTTTGACATAGTAAAATCAAGCAAACTTTTCCACCCTTCCCACTCATCGCGGTCGGTAATGGAGCTATTGTGCCAAATAAACATAAATACACCTCCAACATCCTGCACGTTCTCAACCAATTCTTCAACTTCTAATCGTGCCTCAGTTGGACTTAACTTAAGATAGTCCTTCAAAGCACTATCCATATAAGCAAAAGGAAAGACCAATAAGTCTGTTTTTTTATTCGCTTTTAAGTCAAACCAGTGATAGGGAAAAGACGTTCCTGCTCTGAAACCAATATTATCTGCAAATCCCATCGAGTAATCTCGAACTAGTCCATTGTCAAGCAATAAACGATAGCTTTCAGGAAGCTTAAGTCTCAAAAAATGTTGACGACTCTTACGAATCTCATGTCCCACGATTTCTTCTAACCTTTCTTTTTCTTTTCCGGTTTGAGCTGAATCCAAATGCGCATAGTAAGAAGGATGAATCCCCATTCCACCAGCAGCATTTAAACCTCTAATTAAAGAACCTAAATGTGGATTTTTCCAATGAATGTTTTTATCGTATTTGGACCAGTCTCCCAATAAGGCAAAACAGATGATTCGATCCACTCTCGAGGCAATGGAATGGATCACTGAATAAGTGTCATATGGATCTTTCTTTCGGCCCAATAAAACACCTATTCGTTCTTTTTTATTCTTACTTTTTATAAATGAACCTATCGTTCTTCCGAACTTACGATTCTTATAAGCCCAGGCAACGTCAATATCAAATGAAGGAACAGCCTGAAATTGCTTTTGAATGAGGCTGTAATCCAATTTTAGACGTAGCCACAAATCTTTAACTATCTCATCGGCTATAGGTCGTTTGTGTAAGCCTAATTTCACCAATGAATGGTTAGAAGCCTTAAAACGATCATGTGCATCGCGATCCTGAGCTCCATATTCCTCCGCTCTGGAGAGTAAAAAGAAAATAATCGCAAATGGATCAGCTATTTGATCAAGTTCTAAACTTCGTATTCCTTTTTCGTTAGGATTAACACTCAGTTTTAAATTATTCGGGATTTTCTTTTCAAATAAGATAGAATGTGGAATGATTTGCAAATCACTTTCCAGTGGTAAATCTGAATAGTTGATTTTAGAATCGTCCTCGCTCTTTTCCCACTCATCAGGATCAGTAATTAGCCGCCACTCTTCATATTTTGTATCAAAGCAAAATTCCAACACATAACACAATCTGTCATTTTTATGTTTGCTGAAGATTGAAATCATCCCAATTGCTTTAGAATTTCAGAACAAATAAATTCCGCAGCTTTTCCATCACCATAAAAGGGAGGAAAAGTTAAATTTTCCGCTTTATATAGCTTTTCAAATCCTTTTAAAATCTTTTCTCGACTGGCATCACACAAAACGGCATTTCCATTTTCAACAATCTCCACCCATTCAGTTTCGGGGCGAAGAATTAAAGCTGGTTTTTGAAAGAAAAAAGCTTCTTTTTGAACACCTCCCGAATCGGTAATAATCAATGAAGCTGATTTCTCCAACTGAATCATATCTAGGAACGAAACCGGATTAATAATAAGGAGTTTTGATGCTGAAATCTTCTGCTTTAGCTCTTCATCAAAAAACTGATCCATCATCTTTGCTGTTCGAGGATGCAGTGGCAAAACAATTGGTAATTCATTGAATTCACTCAACTCCACCAAGGTTTCAAATATATTAATCAACCTTTCCGAATCATCTGTATTAGCGTTTCGATGAACTGTTGCCAGAATAAAATCACTACTGGGTTCTATATCCACTGGAAATGGTCGTTCTGAAACCAAATCAGCAAAATAGAGTGAATTGTCATACATCACATCACCACAATGATAAATTCGTGGATTATCGATATGATATGGCGCTTCATTTTCACTCCTAAACCCTTCCTTTTTTAAATTATTTATTCCCTGAACTGTTGGACTAAATAGCAAAGAAGACACATGGTCGCAAACTATGCGATTCACCTCCTCTGGCATACTTTTATTATAAGACCTTAAACCAGCTTCAATGTGAATAAGCGGAATGTTCATTTTAGAAGTGACAATACCCGCCGCCAAGGTTGAATTAGTATCTCCATAAACCAAAACGGCATTGGGTTCTTCTTTTAATAAGATGTCTTCAACTCCCTCTAACATCCTGGCTGTTTGTACTGCATGCGAGGCAGACCCAACACCAAGATTATAGTTAGGTTCCGGGATGTTTAGCTCTCCAAAAAAAACAGCAGACATATTTTCATCATAATGCTGTCCAGTGTGAACAATCACTTCCTGAATTTGATCAGAAAAATGATTTCGGATGGCCCGACTAATTGCAGCCCCTTTAATAATTTGAGGTCTTGCACCTATGATGGAAACGATTTTCATTCAATTGAATTAGGACAAAGTTAAATATTTAACCTTTTTAACGACATAAAACGCTTTATAGCATACCATCATCGGCAAAACTAAAATAAGCCCTATCGGTAAAGATTAGATGATCTAAAATGGGCATTTCGATGAAAGAACCAAATTCCTTAAGGCGCCCGGTGAGTTGAATATCAGCATTTGACGGCTTTATATTTCCTGAAGGATGATTGTGGCAAAGAATAATCGCAGATGCTTTTTGCTCTAAGGCTGTTTTAAAAATAACTTTTCCGTCAGCTACAGTACCACTAATGCCTCCTTTTGAAATAAGCTCTACGGATTTAATTTTATTATGACGATTGAGTAAAACCACATAAAACTCCTCGTGATCCAAATCCTCAAAACGGTGTTTTACTTGATCATAAACATCTTTTGAACAACTAATACGAACCTCCTCTGACAAAGAGGACTGTTTTCGTCTCCCTAACTCCAATGCTGCAGCTATGGTTATAGCCTTTGCCTCTCCAACTCCTTTAAATTCCATTAAATCATGGACACTTAAACGGGCCAGTTTAGACAAATCATTGTCTACTGAACTTAAAATTTCACGTGATAGTTGGACTGCCGATTTTTCACGTGTACCAGAACCAATTAATATGGCTAAAACTTCGGCATTGGATAATGACGACCTACCTTTATCTCTCAGTTTTTCACGAGGCCTGTCGTCTATCGATAAATTCTTAATCGAAACGTATTGGGTCATTCTCTTCTTTTAAAGGATTAAATCGCACCGAAATCCCTGCTGAGACGAGTGGGCCACCCAGCCCAAGTTCAAAGTTAAATCCAACATTTTCCTGAGGATACACCCTCATACCATATGCAATACGAGCCGAATAAGGATAGGCAAAAGCAAAGGAATTGGAAAGGTCATGGAATCCTAAAAAATCTGTTTCCACCCTGTGCAATCGCGTATTGTATCCCATTCCTATCCCCGCATACATATCTATGTGCTTCTTATTCAGGAAATGATAATTGGCTCGGAAATGAACCCGAATTCGATGCATTTTGTAATCTACATAAAATTTATCGAATAAGGTACCATCCGGATTCAAAGAATCAACCTGAAAATTCGCAAAAGTTGAATTATAAATAAAGTCAACTCCAAAGCCTATACGGTCCCAGGCCATATATTCCAATCTTCCTCCCATTGGTCCATATCCCTTAATTCCAATTTCTATATCATCAGAAAGGTTAGGTACTTCTTCCTGGATAATTGGCAAAAGAGCATTTCGTGATAGAATAGCTACATTCTTTCCAAAATTTGGAAATCCATAATAAGGATCAATAATTATATGACCTTGTCTCAATTGGGCCTGACCGTTTATTCCTGACAATAACAAGAAAACAAACACACAAAGTTTTAAAATGCTCTTTTTCATAGGCGGCGAATTTATAAAATGACACGTTGAATTCATCCAAATTTATCTCGAAGTTATCAACGCTCTTTTAAGCTTATACAAGAAGCATACCCAAAAGGGAAAAATTCAGCTGAAAATTTGTTTTTCAGTATATTTGCCCCCTTTAATTTAGTATATTGAATGTATGAGGAATAGCTTGTTGGCCCTGATGTTATGGTGCAATTTGATTGCTTTTGGTCAGCAAGAGGTCTTTAATAGAACGATCAATTTGAAATTAGGCTACAGCTGGGAACAGTTTACGCTTCAAAACCTCATAAAAGAAATCAATGATACCAGTTTGTCCAAGTTTGAAATGGTTTCTCAAACTCCCACTATTTCATATACTCATGAATATACTTTAAACCCGGTTATTAGCTTGGCAGGAAACGTTGGTTTTCAATACATGAACGTTTTTTATAAAAATCAACATTTTGGTTCGCCTTACTTTTGGATTTCAATAGCCCCTAAGATTACATTATTTTCCCGTGAGCGATTTGAGTACTATATGAAATTACATTTGGGAGGTTCATTTTGGAGGCATGATTTAAATTCTTTATCCGATTATTTGAGAAAGTTTTTTCCTGAACGGGCCAACTTTTTTACTGGAATTACTTTAGGGGGATTTAATTATTTTTTCAAGCCCAAGTGGGGACTTAACTTAGAATTGTCTGTCTTTTCTCCTCAAATGGTTGAATTTGGCTTAACTTATCGTTTTTATAAAGGAAAACTTCCTGATATTCAAGGCAACGAACAAGCTAAAACAAACCTTTAATGAGAAAATACGCTGCAGAAAAATTAGCCGCCAGAAAGGCCAGTCGTGAACTGGTTGTCGAAATCTTTCGCCTGACGGAAAAAATGCCTCAAAAAGCAAAAGTTACCTTGGGTGTTGAATTACGAAAAGCGGCTACTTCTTTATCTTCTTACGTGACAGAAGGGAGTTCAAGAAACGAACAGGAAGAACAAACTGACTTATTATTACTGGCTTATGAGTCACTGGTTGAAATTTCTAATAAACTAATCATAGCAAAACGTTTATCTGTCGTTCATCCAAAAAGCTTTGAAATTCTTCAATTGAGAATAAAAGATTTAGCAGTAAAAATTAACAAAGTGGCCAAACCGGACGAAGCATAAATCCTTTTTTGGTAATTTCGTTAAATGTCTGAAAGGATCACCTACTTTGTTGATGTTATTCTCCCTTTGAGTATCCCCAATACCTATACTTATCGGGTTCCGTTTGAATTAAACGACGAAATTGCTATTGGTAAACGGGTGATTGTTCCTTTTGGAAAATCAAAATACTATACGGCTATTGTTCGTAGAGTGCATGAAGAAGTTCCTCAAAAGTATCAAGTAAAATACGTTGAAACCATTTTGGACAACTACCCTATTGTTACTTTGAAACAATTTAAGCTGTGGGATTGGATTTCGGATTATTATATGGCCGATTTGGGCGATGTAATGAATGCTTCTCTTCCTTCCAATTTTAAGTTGGCCAGTGAAACTAAAATTTGCCTTCACCCTGAATTTGATGGAGATCTTGAAGGACTAAAAGAGAAAGAAATTCTCATCATTGAAGCCTTACAGTTGCAGGAAGAATTGACCTTAATTGATGTTAGTGAAATCCTCAATATCAAAACGGTTCAACCGCTAATTAAATCCTTAATTGAAAAACGTAAAGCGATTGTTACCGAGGAGGTCAATGCAAAATACGCACCTCGCTATCAATCTTTTGTCACCATTTCAGAACATATTGAAAGTGAAACTTCTCTGTCCAATTTATTAAACGAATTAGAAGCCAATAAACGAAACCAAAAACAGGTAAACGCTTTGCTCAAAGTGGTTGAATTGAGCAGATGGTCAGAAGAAGGACAAAATCCTGTTCCTAAGAAACTCATCTTACAGGAAGAAATTTCAGAATCATCCCTGGCTACTTTAGCAAAAAAGGGAATTATTGAGATTTTCATGGCTGAAGTTTCCAGATTAGAACAATTGGATACTGACGTCAATGAAATCAAAGAACTATCTGAGGCTCAACATAGAGCTTATGATGAAATAAAAAGACATTTTGAAGAAAAAGAGGTGGTTCTTTTACATGGCGTTACTTCATCTGGAAAAACTGAGATTTATGTAAAATTGATTCAGGAAGCACTTGAAAAAGGCCAACAAGTTTTATTTCTCCTTCCTGAGATTGCTTTAACGACTCAGTTAATTAATCGTCTTCGTCATTATTTTGGTAATCAGGTTGGAGTTTACCACAGTCGTTTTAATCAAAACGAACGGGTTGAGATATGGAACAAAGTATTAAAGGATGATCCTGAACAGTTCAGAATTGTTTTAGGAGCACGATCATCTGTTTTTCTTCCATTTCAAAATTTAGGGTTAATTATTGTGGATGAGGAACATGAAAATTCCTTTAAACAATTTGATCCATCACCTCGTTACAATGCACGTGATACTGCAATTGTATTGAGTAAACTTCACAATTCCAAAGTACTTTTGGGTTCTGCAACACCAGCAATTGAATCATATTATAATGCCTCTGAAGGGCGCTATGGACTGGTTAGCTTAAATGAGCGTTTTGGAGGAGTTCAATTACCCGAAATCCAATGTGCCGATCTTGAAAAGGAAACGAAGAAAAAAACCATGAAATCTCACTTTTCATCTTTTCTGATTGAAGAGATGAGTGAAGCTTTTGAACGAAAAGAACAGGTTATTTTATTCCAAAACCGTAGAGGCTATACTCCCCTTTGGAGTTGTGAAATGTGTGGTTGGACACCTCAATGCAAAAACTGTGACGTTTCCCTTACATACCATAAAGCATCTAACGTTTTAAAGTGCCACTATTGTGGTTATTTCATCTCCCCTCCTGCTTCTTGTGGAGCTTGCGGAAGTAGAAAACTGAAAATGCTGGGCTTTGGAACTGAAAAGATAGAAGATGAATTAGCCATTTATTTTCCAAAAATCAATATCAAACGGATGGATTTAGATACCACCCGTGCTCGTAACGCATACCAAACCATTATCAATGATTTTGAAAATGGAGATATCGATGTACTGATTGGAACCCAGATGGTAACGAAAGGATTGGACTTTGATAACGTAGGCCTGGTGGGAATTTTATCTGCCGATCAAATGCTTAACTTTCCAGATTTCAGAGCATTTGAGCGTTCATATCAACTCATGTCTCAGGTAGCTGGACGAGCTGGACGAAAGCACAAACGTGGAAAAGTAATCATTCAAGCCTTTGACCCAAATCATTGGATTATTCAAAAGGTAATGAATCATGATTATGAAAACCTGTATAAGCAGGAAATTGTGGAAAGAAGGAACTTTCATTACCCTCCTTTCTTTAGAATGGTCGTAATTCGCTTAAAACACCGTAACCGTGATGTCCTGGAAATGGGCTCTGCGACTTTGGCAAAATCACTTCAAAATATATTCAAAGACAGAGTTTTAGGCCCCGAAATTCCTTTAGTAGGCCGAATCCGTAATTTTTATATCAAAAATATTACGATTAAATTCGAGCGCGAAGCATCACCAAAAAAAGTAAAAGACATTATCCGAGAAAAAATTGACGACCTGCTTTCTCAACACGATTTCCGATCGGTAAGAGTTGACATTGACGTTGATCCTCAATAAGTCAGTTTATTTCCTCATGAGAGCAATTGTATCTATATTCAAAATGCTGTTTTTTGCCATTTGGTCGGTAATGGCAATTTGGTTAGCTTTTATATTATACCTCTTTTGCTTTAATCACAAAATTTTGGTTTGGATGGCTCGAAATTATTGGGCTCCTGTGATTCTTTGGAATTTCCAAGCTACTAAAAAGGTTAAGGGATTAGAACATCTTGATCCGGGACAACCTTATATTGTCATGGCTAATCATTCTTCTTTTTTAGACATCCCTATCTTGTTCCGTTCATTACCTTTTTACCTTTTCTTTATTGCTAAAAAAGAACTAAAACGATTACCTTTTTTAGGATGGTTCATGATGGCTGCTAAAATGATTTTTATCGATCGTAAAAATCGGAATAAGGCAAAGGAAAGTATTCGACAGGCTGGTGTCTTGATCAAAAACGGTCAAAATGTGGTTATCTTTCCTGAAGGAACTGCAAGCAGAGATGGTGAAATTGGTCCATTTAAAAAAGGAGGATTTCACTTAGCACTTCAATCTGAAGTTCCTATCTTACCTATCCGAATTGAAGGAACTGGAACAATTTGGCCTAGAGGAAAATTCTTATCCTTAAAAAAGGGAGAAGTAAAAGTGATTATTGGTGCTCCAATTCACTATGAGGACTATAAAGATATGGAAGTGGGGAAATTTGCTGAAAGCGTTAGAGAAACGATCATATCACTGAAATAAAAGGCCTTAAATCTTACTTGGCATAAATGTTGTTGCATTTATACTGGCCTACCTTCAATTTACAAACTTAAAACTACGCTTATGTATTGGTCAATTGTTTTATGTTGTTTATTGGCAGGAATTTTTGCCTTTTCGGCATTTAAAATTTATCAAAAGGGAAACCTTAAACTCGCCAAATGGGCGCGTCGTAATAAAAAAGAAGCTCGCTGGGTTTTAGTCGGCTTTAATCTCGCCATGGCTTTAACTGGAGTTTCATTAGGTCTGGCTCTTTCTAAAATGAATTTAAAACTGGGAGAACCAGCCATGTATTTTGGCTTGGGAATATTTGCTGTAGGAACTTTATTATTTCCATCAAAAGATAAAAATGATCCCAAAATTGCACTTCGCTACCAAAAAAAACGAATCCTTTCTGTTTTACGTATTGGGGGGTCGGCCTTGGCCATGATTGCTTTTGCCAACACTTTTTTGGCTCCCGATCATCAAGAATTGGTACATGAAGCAGCTGTTCACCCTGCTGTATGGGTTATTCTGGCAACTGCTGGCCTGGTTCTTTTTGGCTTCTTGATTTTAGCTTTTAGTTGTGGATTAGCCTGTAATGGATATGAAGGAGCAGCTTTAACGCTTTTAATTGGAGGTGGAGCAGGTTTAATTATCCTCTACATCTGGGTATTGCGAAAAATCTTTGAGAAAAATAAGAAACAGAAGCAACAACAAAACTTTCATAAAGACGAAGAAACTTTAGATAATGAACTGATCTAAAAAATTAGATTAGAAGGTTATTCGAGCTTCTATTTGTCCCCATTGATGGGTTTGAGCAGTTTCAAACTCAGAGCTTAGGTGATGGAATGTAAAACCAAAATTAAAGTTATAAATAGCCATATACGCCCCAACTTGTGCAGAAAACACAAATCGTTGGAGATTGTCCGGGCTAATGGTATAAGGACTTTGTTGGTTGATTAAGCCTCCTTGCAAAAGAGCATTGTAGGCTATCAATTCCATCTTTGCATTGGAACTTATATAAAACTGGAACTTCTTTTTTCGATTTACCTCAGACTTAAAGAGTGGATTAAACCATCCCAATTTTAGTTGTGGTTGGAGAGCAATATAAGTTTTAGAAGTTCCTAATTGTAAAGTAGCTGAGGGCACAACCTCCAGCCAATTGGTTTGAACCCATCCATATTGAAATTGCATGGCATAATTGAGCAGAATATCATTATCTATTTGATATTTCCATCCTTTTGGATCTGGACTATTGGTCCAGCGATGAAAGTTTTTTTGAGAAAATTCTCCCAACGCCCAGGAACCAAAAACTCCCAAATCGATAGATGTATGGATCGCTATTTTTTTGGACAAATTAAAAACCGACATTTTTTGATTGAAATAGAACGCACAGGCATAAGGACGATCTCCAACTAATAATGTATCTGCTGTAATATCTGTTGGTGTATAAAAATCATGTTCTACAGAAAGTTCATGAAGCTCTTCCTGATGAGTAATCATTTTTGGAAAGAAAAACAAAATGGGAGATTTACCCCATATAGGAGATGCCCAACTCAAACGGGATCCTTGAGAATAGTATTGATCTGTCCCTAAAAACAAATCGTTTTCATAAGATGCATTAAAATAAGACGCACGTTGAACAATCTCATTACTAGATTGAGACCATCCCATTATATAGAACATCAAAATAAATCCCAGAAAAAATTTTGCCATGCTTTAATTTCACATTAAAGATAGACAGGGATTTGAAAATAAGAATTAAGGGTAACCGTAAGTTTGTTTGGTTAAATTGAAAATAAAACAGCCAAAAGCAACACTTTAATTGCAACAAAAACCAACTTCGTTTTAAAATCTTCCATCATCACATTGTTTTTCATTTTATTATACTCCTAAGACTATAAAAAGGTTCAAAAGTTTAAACGGGCAATTATTTGAAAGTAAGCAATTTGCCCGATCAGTGTCCGGCTTTTCGTTTTTTGCGAGAACGAAATAACCACAACACCAGATATGCTGAAAGTGCAAATGATATGCCATACCAGAAATAGCGATGAGTCAACATTAATTTAAACTGATACCAAAGTAGTCCAAGATTAAACTCAGTCTCTTCATGATCCTCACTCCAGTACTCTTTATCATAATGCTCAAGGGGTTCCACTTTTTGGTCGGTTAAGCTTTTTGTTTCAAAAGAAACGATTCCGTTTTGGACATTCACCAACAGTAAGGCATCCCTTGGTACAGCTCTAATTCCGGTTAGAATGTATGAGATATTTTGATCTCTATGATAAAAGAAAGAAGATGGGCCTCCTCCCATTGAACCTGAAAACCAATAGACTTTGTTTTTTTGGCTGATCTTTTCTATGATAGGATACACCTCATCACTAAAATTAGGTTCAGTCAGGGATGAAGTGTTGTTTTTAAACAATTCATCCAACTCAGTATAATGTCTTTTCCAAACTGTACGATGCGAGTAAATAAAGAGGTTGTTGAGTTTATTTTGATCAGATAAAGCTTTAGCTTCTTTGATCATTTCCAATTGCTCTCCTTCAATGTCTCCATTATCTTGTTCTGTATCCAGTATGATATGAAGATCTTTACCTATTTGGAAAGAGAATGAAGTAAGACCAAAGTTACTTTGATACACATCTCCCGATAAATCATGGTTCCCTACAGCATTGAATAGAGGAATTTCTAGTTTATCAAATAAGCTCTTTTGGTAATTTGGAATTTCTTTACGGATTTCTCGGAATAAATCTCCCGTGCAAATGAGCATATCAGCTCCTGAATCATTCACCCAATCTAAATTGGCTAACAATGTATTAGCCGGAAGATGAGATTGATTGTTTCCATCACCGTAAAAATGACCTCCAACGATGAAACTATAGTTTTTTGGTTTGGCTTTTAACTTTTCTCCATTAAAAGCCGATTGAGTTTGCGAAAAACCAGCAAAACTTAAAAACAAGTATGTCAGCCAAAACCATCTCATGAATTTTCTCTTTGCTCTAACTGCTTTAAAGAAGAAGCATCTGTTTTGTACAAATTATAGGCTGATGAGCCAGCTAGTTCTTTTTCTAAATCCACTTTAAACCCTAAATCTCCAGAAGAAATAGAGCAACCATAAGTTTGAAAGTTAGAAGCTCCATTTAAAGCTGCAATGAGGTTATTTTCTTCAAAGCTACTATTCCAAATTCGACAGTAGGAAATTCTATCCAAGTCAATCACCTGCTCAAAAGCTGCAAAAGATGAACTGATTATTTTAATTTCAGATCCCTTAGAGGTCAAAAATTCCTCTCCTTTATTAGCTACAAAATGCTCAATTTCTAATTGACAATTGTAAAAATCACCCAATGAATTCATACTCCCACTAGCTAGATTATTTAAAGTCAAAAAGGAATGTTCAGCTTCTATAATGGCAGTATGGCAATTACTAAAAACAGATGAATTAATTCTCATAGTTGAATTGACTGCACTAAATATGGTACTATTGGCCTCGTGAATCTGAATATAAGCGGCATCCAAACTTCCATCTTTTAACATAAAGCCCAAAGCACCTTGATCGGAACTGATGATAATTTCATTTTCCTCATAAGCATACATTCGTAGAGCCCCTTCTACAACAACTCCTCCTCCATTCTCAAAATGAACTTTTTGACCTGCCAAAAGTCGTAAAGTTTGACCTTTTCCAACTGTTACAAGTTCATCAACTACTACCTCTTGCCCTTTCATCAAAATGGTTGAATCATTGACATATTCAAATAAAGCCGTTTCCTTATCTTCCTTACTTAAAGAATCTTCCGGAATTTTAACTTCTCCACCATAAGAGGCATATTTAGCTACCTCTACTTCAAAAACATGACTGCTTCCTGGAATTTTTGCCTTAAGGGTTAAATTCTTCATCTTAGAACCATCATGAGAAATCGTTAATGGAAAATAATGAGCATAAGTTTCTCTGGCTTTGGCCGGTAGAATGAACTTTTTATTGGGTTTAAATTCCTTTTTCCCTTTAGAAACCAGACTAATAACTTCAATAGGATAATCAGATACAGGCGCTAAACTGAGTCGAACAATGCTATCATTTTTCTCTTCTAAAAAGGCATGAAAAGGTTTGGGCAATTCCAAATTATGCCGAATCAACTCTATATTTTCAAAATAACCTTCAAAAGAATACTTGATATAAGGAAACTCGTACGCCAAAACACCATTTTTCTGATCCAATTCGGCTTGAATGCTTTCAATGAAATTGTTAAAATAGGCTTCATCGCAAATCCGTTCTATCTCCTGAATGTAAACAGCGAAAAATTCGGGATCAGAGAATAAACGAGCATGATAATCAAACTCATCTCCCTCATAACTTTTTTGTGGTCTTTGCCCTGCTATATATTCTGATTTTCCAACTGAAAAACTCTCATAACCTACCGGTTCAATTTTTTGAGTTTCGGAATTATAAAAGAACTTTACATCACTCCAGTCCAGCGAATGATGACCTCCTACTAAATCAATAATCGCATGAAAACGTGCCATTCGCTCAACGTCAAAAACTTCTGAGGTTGATTTATTTCCTCTTCGAAAATCTTCCAACATCTGAGCTCCAATTAAATAGGTTTCATTTAGTTCTTCATCGTCAAAAACAACTCCTCGGTCATAAGGCTCTGCGAAAGAACTTGAATAAGCTGAATATTCTTCGTTCAAATAAACCTTCCCCAATTCATCAATTCTCCGTTCCCAATACAAAGAAGGATTCCACCTTAAAATTGCTCCTTTAGGACGATTGTTAAATTGAGGAACATGTTGTCCAAAGTGTTCTTCAACGGCATAAATTCCTAAATCCTTATCATTTAGTGTAAAATTTAAAAAGTCGTACTGCAAATGAATTACATCCTCTTGCTTTAGTAATTGATGGTAAATCCATTCATAAGAATAGTTTCTATTTCCTGGATGTTGTAAGGAAAAACGATACATTCCCATCACTGGCCGTTGTGTTTTCACTCTGAAAGACCATTTTTCTCCCTCCAGGTGATCAGTCATATGGCCTTTTAATCGCATTTCTCCCTCAGTGGTGTCCCCATTTAAAATGACTTTGCAGGGAACATAATTGTCTCCTACATTGATTTGAATACCAACTTTCATACTTTCATCTCTCTTCTTTTGGAGAAAGTCATAATCGGATTGTTTTACCTTGATTTGCAGATCGAGTGGTGTAACACCGTCTTTAAGTGATTTATTGTGAAAATAATTGGAAGTAAATTCGCCAATGTTGTTAAACCCTTTTGATTTGACAAAACGATTGGCCAAGTACGTTCCTGCAATCCCTAATAAAAGAAGAATTAGAATGAGCCTTTTCAGCAGTTTTTTCTTATTGATTTTCATTTTATTCAGGTGCAATTAGGGTCTTTAAGTAGCTTTTTCCACATCATAAGTAACCTCCTCTTGTACGTAATCCGATCCTTTGAGGTTACCAGTAAAAATGGTCAATATGGTTAAAAATAATATTGTAAATGGATTGAGTGATGCCACCAACCACGACTCGTAGGTAATGTTAAAAAAGATGGTAATCCCAAAAGCAATAACGAGATAGTTATTGCGCATGGACCGGATGATGTTTGCAATAAAAGCAATGAAGTAAGCAAATACACCAACGATACCGGTATCAAACCATAAGGAAAGATAGGAATTGTGTACACCTCCCTGATGTCCCAACCTGGCCAACCACCAATAGTTTGGACGCATAATATGTTCATCATGCCCAAAACCTCCTCCAAGGAAATAGTAGTTTTGAATTTCCTGCCAGGCAAACACCCAGGCAACCTTTCTACCCGATCCCTCTTCAATAGTCTCTACTCTAAAGTATCCTCCCAAACTAAAAAAGTCAACAACCGAAATCAAAACATCAAATAACTGATCCTGAAAACCAATTAAAAGTCCTACTGCGATAATGGAAAGAAACCAATTGATTTTAATGAGACGATGAATGATATAAAAAATCAGAACATTCATGATCCCATTTCTAGATCCGCACCAAATCAAAGAAATAATGATAATCGAGAAGATGTACCAATTTTCCTTTTTTGTAAACTTGGCCAGCTTAAACTCCATAAGCACAATCCACAATACAAAAGTGAGATAAAGAAATATCCCCAAACCATTTGGATTTCCAAGGACACTTTTAAAACGGGTTGTACCTTCAATTAAGGCAATTTGAGGAGCGGCAAAACGTAAAACAACTCCAATGGATAACATCCCAATAATAAAGGTCATTAGCGCTTTCCAAAACCCTTCTCCCTGTTTACGATGTAAATGAGTGACATAAAATGGTACACAGAGATACATAAGAACAAAAGACAAAGTTTTCTGGGATCCAACTTGAAAATTGATGGAGTAATTCAGTGAAATAATGGCGATAATGAAAAAGGGGACAAACCACAAAATCATTTTGGGATAGGGCTTAAATTCATTCCTAAAAAGGAACATAAACCCAAATAAAGCCAGAGGAATCAGGAACTTCAGATCTTTGGCAAACTGCAAGTCATCGTACAAAGCATTTTTGACCGGAACATAATCGGCTAACATTAATAACCAAATAGCAACAATGTATAACTCAAAAAAGAAGCGTTTCGATCCTAGCATTATCAATACTATGGGAAACATAGGGTAAATGATTGGTCCACCCCAAACACCAGAAACATACATGATCGTAAGGATCATGATAAACTGCATGTGTGATTTGTAAGCTATAATCATTTACAACGCTTCTACTTGCTTTAAATAAATCTCCTGTCGTTTCAGTAAAAAGTCCAGGTTGTTTTGGCAATTCAACCTCCATTCGTCCATTGAACGGATATTTCGCCAACGTTCTATACTCATTGGAACATGAGGTTCATATAAAGCAATCATGTTTTCAAATTCTTCCTGAATACGATTAACATTTAAATCTGTTTCAAATAATTCCTTAATTCGTTTTTTGAATTTTGTTTTGAATTTTTCGTAGGCAATGAGGGTAGAGAACAATTTCCCTAAATAAGAATCGCTATTCTGTAAAATGGCGAAGTGGTCAGAATTTACATTGTGTGGTCCCGAATAAGCCATAGAGTAATCCAAATCATTCAATAACCACTTCCATTTTTTATCTTCGGTTTTATACCAAATTGTATTGTTCGATGGCCAGTCCTCATTGGCATAATATGTTTCCAGAATAATGTAATCAATGAAGGATTTCATGCTAACCTCAGCCTTTAAGGCATCATAACTTTCTTCGTTCATCTGCCCCACTTCTGGAAGGTTTTGAATGAGTTGATCAAAGGACTTTTTATGATTTTCATAACCATCTTTTAAACTCCCGTCATGCCCTTCTAAAAGCGTTACTTCTGTAATTTTACACTCTTCCTTTTCTGCAACAAACTGCAAATCAATTCGCTCACGAAGATTATACAATCCCCAATAATTACCATTTAAGAATACATTAACGGCCTTTCCTTCCTGTATTAAAACATGACAATTACGACTTAAGTGTTGTAAAAAAAGGTCTGCAAATAAGGTTTTTCCATTATCATTTCCAGAATTCCTCAATACCATAGAGGCCGCTTCATCAATTCCATTTTCCCAAAAAGCGTGTTTAAAGGTTTCATTACCATAAATTGGACGTGCATAAACTCGCATTGATTTTTGTGGGAAAGAACGAGTGGCATTTCCACTAATTCTAATACCACAGTCTTGTTCAGCCAACAATTTTCCATCTTCAAAATATTGAAAAGAAGCTCGTCGCTCCCATTTAACTCCTCTCTTTTGATAGTTCCCATTTTTCCACCACCACTTCTCGGGATAATTGGGCTGCTCAGAAGAATATGTTCCAGGAATCATTATTCCACTTTCCCAACCGAAAAGTCCTGCTTGAGAAGTGTTAATACAAACCATTGGCAATTGAGTCAGCTCTTCGCCAAAATAAGTAACGACTTTATCCTTTGATCGAATTTGCTTTTCAGAATCACTTAGCCTGATCCGAATACTTTTTACAAAGGGAAAATTTCCATGTGAAGACTGCCACCTAAACGAGGTTGTTTCAAAAAGTAAATTGGGATTTTTGAGTGATTCTATATTTAATTCCTCTGCTTCATAAAAGTGATCTCCCCCATCCAAAGAATAACTTAGCTGATGAGTTTTATTGAACAGTTTTATTTGATCTCCCGAATCATAAACACCACAATCAGGAAAGTCTAATTCATGCTCCGCATCCATTTGAATGGCATATTGTCCTTCCCTATCGAATCCAATCAGACTCAAAACATCCCTGGATGTTATCGCAATAAATCCAACGGCTAAAAGCAGAAATAACAATAAACTATCTCTTTTCAATCTCTCTTCTTTTACTCCTCATTAAGGGGTGTAAACAGTGCAACCAATAAAATCAATATTAATCCAATAAAGGTTTGAACAATACTTCCGGTTCCGCATCCAAGTCCAATTCCCAAAACAATGATTTGTCCACTTAAGGTAATCTTATCTTCATTTTTACCTTTTAGCCACAATAATATCACCGCCGCTGCAATCACAGCAATTGGCAATGATATTTTAGCAATCACGACTAAAAAAGCAACAAAAAGTGCATTGAGAGCTGAATAAGCTAAAGCACTTCGTTTGAGTTTTTTATTGAAGAAAATCTGAAAAATGTGAGCAAATAATGCGGCACAGCAGAGTTGAAATAAAAAGAACGGTAAGTATCTAAAAGAAAAACCGTTCAAACTATCAATGATCAGGTCCTGTATCATTTTAATTCAAAATTATTTTAAGATTATATGGTTTGATTCTTTTTGTCCAAAAGCTTCATTAAGTACTGTCCGTATTGATTCTTTAACAAAGGCAAAGCTAGCTTTTCTAATTGTTCTGCATCAATGTAGCCTTTTCGATAAGCGATTTCTTCAATACAAGAAACTTTAAGTCCCTGACGTTGCTCAATAGAAGCTACAAAATCAGATGCCTGAATCAACGATTCATGTGTACCCGTATCCAACCAGGCCATACCTCTTCCCAACAACTCAGTTCGTAAGTTCCCTTCGGCCAAATACAATTTATTTAAATCAGTAATCTCTAATTCTCCCCTTGCTGATGGTTTTAAGGTTTTAGCTTTTTCAACCACTGTATTATCGTAATAATACAATCCAGTAACAGCATAATTAGATTTTGGATTTGTAGGCTTTTCCTCTAAACCAATAGCATTTTTATGTTCGTCAAACTCCACTACCCCATAGCGCTCGGGATCGTTAACGTAATAGCCAAATACCATTGCTCCATTTTGAATGGAAGCCGCCTTTACTAACTTTTCTGAAAGTCCGTAACCGTAAAAAATATTGTCTCCAAGTACCAAAGAAACTGTATCGTCACCAATAAACTCTTCTCCCAAAATAAAAGCCTGAGCCAATCCATCAGGCGATGGCTGTACTTTATAGGAAATGTCTAATCCAATTTGACTTCCATCTCCCAATAAATCCTGAAATAAAACGATATCCCGCTCTGTTGAAATAATTAAGATTTCCCGAATCCCAGATAACATTAGAACCGACAGAGGGTAATAAATCATGGGTTTATCATAAATGGGCAATATTTGCTTGGATACCACCTTGGTAATGGGATATAATCTGGTCCCCGAACCACCCGCTAATACGATTCCTTTCATAATTCTTACTTTAATGGAGCTATTTTACATATTTCTTACGAAACAAATCGAATTACGTTATTTAAACGAAAATAAAACTTTGGTTAAGTCTTTTTTTCTGACAGTCTTTTACATTTATAGTCTTATTTAACATACTATGGCAATTCGTAATCTAATCTTTTGTATTTCAACCCTCACTTTGCTTTTTGGTTTCTCCATACTAGCATCAGGACAATGTGATTCTACCGAAAACTCAATGTTTGGAAAATTCATGACCAACACGGCAAAAAATCCAAAAGTCAGGCTGGCTAAGGCATCTCCCAAACCACCAATTGGTACCGTGGGGGAATTGAGTAAATATTTTGAAACGGAAATTTTTGGTATGCAATCTTCGGGTTGGTTAACCATTGGAAAAGTGAAAGTAAAGTCCGTTTCGGGTTATATCGTTCAGCTAGAATTACTGGAGGAGAAATCTGAAATCATGGTAAATGGTAAGAAAACGAATCATTTTAAACAAGGAAACGATGTTCAAGTAATTTGGAAAGATGAAATTCCAATTGAAACGATTATAGAAGTTGAGAATGGTGATACTGTTTTAATGGGACAGAAAAAGTGTGATCAAAAAATTGGGGACTGGAAATACTTTTATCCATCAGGAAAACTGAAAGAGATTGACCATTACGAAAATGACAGATTACATGGTCAATACCTTGTTTTTTCGGAAGAAGGGGACACCTTGGAAATAGGCTACTTTAAAGCTGGAAGTCGTGAAGGACAACGAACTTTATATTATCCTGATGGAAAACTTAGAAAACGAGAATATTACCGAAATAACTTTAGGGACGGAACCTCTGAACAGTGGTACTCCAACGGGACAAAAGAATTTGAAGTCACTTATAAGGGAGGACTTTTACATGGTCCATTTGTCGACTATTTTAACAGTGGGAATAAAAAGGATGAGGGCATTTACTCTGAAGGGAAATACAATGGTGATATTAGTGTTTACTTTGGCAACGGTCAATTAAAATACACGGTTCATTTTATTATGGGCGAAAAAGACGGCAAGTATGAGAGCTATTATGAGAGTGGTGAAAAATTCATTGAGGCCAATTTTATTGGTGGAAAAGAGGACGGTACTTACGTTGAGCATTTTAAAAATGGACAAATTCGTTTTGAATGTGAATTCACTCAAGGGATAAAAGATGGGCGTTGGAGAGCTTTTTATTCAAATGGACAAGTTGCGCAAATTGGTACTTATTCAGAAGGAAAAGAAAACGGCGTTTGGGAAGAATACTATTCTGACGGAAAACCAGCATCATATGGAGAATATGTAATGGGTAAGCAAGTTGGAAAGTGGTTTGACTGGGATGAAAATGGTAAAAAGACAAAGACGAAATACGATCAATAAAAACTGTGTTTCTTTTTCATAAAAGTGCATTATTAAGTAAAACAGCTTAATTTTATTACTCACCCCAAAAACTCTGAAACAGGCAATCATGAAAGCTTTAGTCTCATTTTTGTTGGCAACGTGCTATTTTTCCTTCTCCTACGCCAATTGTGATACAACTTTATTTGAAGACGAATTTAAAAACGGTGGACGTGTCACCGGCCAAATGGTTTGTGATCAAAAACATGGAGAATGGAAGTTTTTTGATAGAAAAGATCGTTTAATTGAAAAGGTCATTTACAAAAATGGTTTAATGCAGGGCGAACGTTCTTTGTGGTATCCTAATGGACAGGAAAAGAGTAGAGAACAATACGATAAGGGGAAATTTGAAGGTCCTGTTATGCACTGGAGTGAAGAAGGACAAATTTTGGTGGAAGAGCACTATAAAAATGGACTTTTAGAAGGTGTACAAAAGAAATGGTATGAAGACGGACGTCTTTATTCCGTAATTTATTTTAAACAAGGGAAAAAGAACGGGACATCGGAGG
>JAKSBJ010000287.1 GCA_022361195.1 Flavobacteriales bacterium | reverse complement strand
TTTGGGTTATGGTTCGGGTTGTGTTTGTCAGCAGCCAGTGTCCGTGGGCAAGTCTGAGGTTTCGGGCCACGGCGGCTGGCGTCTCTCCTGCATGTTGTTTGAACACCCGGTTCAGTTCGCGCTCCGACGTGTTGAGTTTGCGGGCAAGGTTGGCAAGCGTGTCCGGTCTGGAAATCTGCCGCCAGATCCGGCGGAAGAAAGACATTCGTAATCTGCCGGTGGTCATGCTGACCGCCCGTGGCACCGAAGAAGACCGCGTGCGCGGCCTTGATTCCGGCGCCGATGACTACGTGGCCAAACCTTTTTCGATAAAGGAACTGATCGCGCGTCTGAAAGCCGTCATGCGTCGCGTGCGTCCGATGCTGGCGGAGGAGCAGGTGGTGCGCGGGTCCCTGGAAATGGACCTGACGGCCCATAACGTGTCCCGCAATGGCCACAGGATCCATCTGGGCCCGACCGAGTTCCGCCTGCTGCGTTACTTCATGGAACATCCCGGCCGGGTTCTGTCGCGCGGGCAGTTGCTGGATGCCGTGTGGGGCCGGGATACGGAGGTGGAGGAGCGCACGGTGGATGTGCACATCCGCCGCCTGCGCAAAGCGGTCAATATGGATGACGATATCGACATCATCCGCACCGTCCGTTCCGCCGGATACGCGTTTGAACCGCCGGTCGCCTGACCGGGTTACGGTGACAGAAACAGGCAAGCCGCTGATCAGGTAAGGGTCGGCGGCTTTTCCTTGTTCGGGGGATCAGTTGGTGACCTTTGGGCGCAACCATTTTTCCATGGTCACGACATCGGACTGGCTGTAACCCAGTGCTTTGTAATAATCGATGACGGTCGAATTGCTGGTGCGCACCATCAGCATCAGTTTCGGGCAGTTCTGCGCCAGCAGCCAGGTTTCGCATTTCTGCATCAGGCGCTGGCCCAGCCCCTGACCGCGATAGGCGTCCGCCGTTGCCAGATAATAAACCCAGCCGCGATGTCCCTCATACCCCACCATGACACTGGCGACGATTTCGGTGTTTCGGCGGATGATGAAGATTTCCGAGGTTGGAGTCCGGATCGCCTGCCGGAAATCCGCCGCCGGATCGTTCCATGGACGGGTCAGTCCCGCCTCAGCCCAGAGCGACGTCGTTGGCGCCAGATCGTCCAGCCTCGCCGGTTCAACGTCAAACGGCGCAACGGCATCGTCAGTTGACACCGACCGCATCCCCCAGGGCCATGCCGATACTGTCATGGATGACCAGGTCGGCGGTATGATCCTGATCGGTCGGATCGCGATTGATGATTACCAGTTTTGCCCCGTTCTGGC
>JAKSBJ010000354.1 GCA_022361195.1 Flavobacteriales bacterium | reverse complement strand
TTCAAAATTTAGACATCAATCGTTTTGCATTATGCGGTGTTTCTTACGGGGGACTAATTTCAGCTGAATTTGCCCGTTTACATCCTGAGCAAATTGAAAAACTAATCCTTTTCGACACTCCGGTTAAGTACTTTAAGAAAGAGCATTTGGACGAAATGGCTGCCACTTATGGTGTAGAGAGTTTTATGGACATTTTTGCCCCTGACGATCATCATGGACTTAAAATCCTACTGGAACTGGCCTATCAAAAACCACCTAAAATCCCAGTCGCTTTGCTCAAATCGCCTCATCGCGAAATGTACGTTCCAAATCTTGAACACCTCAAAGAAATATTAAACCGTCTTCCATCACAAATTGACGATTATGCACAAAAGGAATACCTCTTCGATTTCCCAACCCTTTTGCTTTGGGGAGAAAATGATGATGTCATTCCAAAAGAAGTAGGTGAACAATTGAATACCCACATGCATCATTCCCAGTTTAAACTAATTTCAGATTGTAAACACATGCCCAACCTGGAAAAGCCTAAAACTTTTAACCCCATCCTTTTAGACTTTCTCCTGAGCGAGAACTAGTGTAACCAAATTCCTCCTTTTCAATTATGTTTAAAGAGAGGGTTCACCTCTCGTATTGGAAATTAAAACCTGGAATTATGAATAAGATGATTGTCGTGGCCATCTTCTTTCTGTCTTTTCACGGTTTGTCGCAGAATACTTTTTTAGAGAGAGACGGACAAGACGAATGCAGATGCGGAGAATTAGAAGCCATTAAAAATGCCGAAGAAGGTAAATACATCATTTACCGAAGTGGATTAGAAACACCAGATTCCGATCAGGATTTTGAACGTTTTTATGTGGGCTACATGAAACGGAATTTTGGAATCACTATTTTAAATGATAGTCATGGTGTTACTCGAAAAGACTGGTGCTATTTTGTTCAAATGAGCACGATTTTACAGGAACGATTTGGTGATCATATTTTGGACGTAGGTCGTGAAAGAGCGAAAGTAGCTTATCGGATAATTTGTCCGGAGTATTAATTCTCCATCCTCCACTGAACAGGTGTTTTACCGGTCCATCTTTTAAAGGTTCGGATAAAGGCCGATGCATCCGAATAACTCAATAAATAAGCAATTTCGCTAATCGTCAATTCTGGCTTTTTCAAGTAACCAAAGGCAAATTCCCGCCGGAGTTCATCAACAATATCTTTGTAAGAGTAACCTTCATTTTTGAGTTTGCGCTGAAAGGTTCGGACACTCATGTTAAGGTGTGCCGCAATTTCTTCAATGGTTGGAAATTCGGGCCTTACCAAATTCACCACCGATCGTCGAACAGTTTCATAAAAGCCTTTTCCTTTATGTAGATTGGCCAATTTTTGATAAGCATGGTCTACTAACACTTTGAGCAAAGCATAATCACTGGTTCTTACCTCCTGATTGATGTCTTCTTTACGAAATAAAATGGCAAATTCAGCCTTATTAAACTGAACCGAGCACCCTAGCACCCTTTGAAGTTCTTCGACATTATTAGGTGGTTGTGACTTCATCCAAACCTCTATCGGGTACTTTTTTGAGTTGGTAAGCGATTGGAACTCCCTAACCGAAAAAGCCAAATAGCCATAAACAGTATGCAATACACTTTCAGCTGATTGTTGTTGCCAGAGGGAATTAGGTTCTAAAACCAGTTTAAAATAGTCTTGATCCTCTTCTAAACGAGTGGGTAGAGCATTGCAACCCAAATTGGCAAACTCACAACAATAATCTAATGCCTGCTTTACAGTAGAACTACTATGTGCAATTTGAGCAATGAGTCCGGCTGCGGCCAAATTCATATTTTCTCCGGCATGCAATCCAAACAATTCATCTTCACTTAAACGAACTGCTTCTTCTATAAAACGATTGTAAATTTCAGCATCTAAACGGCATTCTTCAGCCTGCAATTCGGAAATAGAACACTGTGTTAAAGCAATGAGCTGATTCGATTCAACTCCCAATTGTTCGGCAAACTGAGCCAGATTCACCACAAAGCGTCCATTGAAATACATAGACCTAAAAGTACACATTTCTTCTTTTGGCATGAAATGTCAATTCATTGTCGGTTGATGCAAACTCATTCGGAGGCCAATGACTGAACTTTGTATCAAAATAATTTATCATGAAAACATTAAAAACAGAAATCATCATTAACGCCTCTGCAAAAACCGTATGGAACATTTTAATGGACTTTGAGGCCTATTCAAATTGGAATCCTTTTATCACTAAAATTTTGGGGGAACCTCAAGTAAATAATTCAATTGAGGCTCATCTAAAAAACGGAAAAGGAAAAGAGATGAAATTTAAGCCTGTCGTTTTACAAAACCAACCTCAAAAAGAGTTTAGATGGAAGGGGAAATTAGGATTTGGAGGAATATTTGACGGAGAACATTACTTTAAGCTGGAATCAATCGAAGAAGGCAAATGCCGCTTTATTCATGGAGAAAATTTTAGTGGAATATTGGTTAAACCTCTTCTTAAAATGGTAGGAGAAGACACACTAGCAGGATTTAATTCTATGAATCAGGCTTTGAAAAATAAAGCTGAAAACCAGAAATAAGATGAAAGCACTATTAAAATATACCCTTTTAAGCAATTTTTGCTTTAGCCTAATGAGTGGATTAAGTTTAGTTCTATTCTCTGATGAAATTGGTACTTTAATAGAGGTAAGACTATCCGGGGCTTTAGTTTATATTGGTTTGGGCTTACTCCCTTTTGCCCTTTTCACCATTTGGGTTTCGCAGCAAAAAAAGAACTATCAAAAATGGGTTAAACTCATTATATACATGGATTTAAGTTGGGTAATTGGCAGTTGTGTTATTCTCCTATTCCAACCCTTTACCATCAATGCCACTGGGAATATAATTATTGGAGTCGTTGCCCTAATTATTGGACTTTTTGCACTTCTTCAGAAGAGAGGATTATCTTGAATTTTCTTTCTACATTTAAGGAAGAAAACCCAAAACTTCATTTATGATCTCCCCTATTCCCGTATCAAAATACGCCTATGCTCCGTTGGATGCTGCTACAGCTAATGGTGTTCCAATAAACATTAGTAAAGAAAATGCCGAAGCCAGCATCTTTGCTCAGGAAGAGCGAAGTCGTTTATTAAAACAAAAGTATCAAATCATCATCGTTCCTGGATTTACTCCGGTGCATGCTAAACATCCCTGTAAGATTACTGATGATTCTAAAAAACGATTAGATAATGCAGTAATTCAGATGCAAAAGAAAGATATTCCCTTAGTTATTGTCTCAGGAGGTAACGTACACCCAAAAGGAACTCCATACAATGAGGCTTATGGAATGAAGCAATATTTACTGGAAGAAAAAGGCTTAAAAAATCACCAGGTGGCCATTGATCCTTACGCCAGACATTCAACAACCAATTTGAGAAATACGGGAAGGTTTTTACTCGCTCATGAATTCAATACTGCTTTGGTGGTGACCAGTCCGGATCAGAGCTTTTATTACAGTCACCCCTTCATCAGCACCTTTAATCACAGATGCAAAAAAGATTTGGGCTATGTTTTGGGAAAACTCTCCTGTGTCAGTTTCACAATGACAAAATACAAACCCAATCAGCTTGTTTTCACCCGAGGATCTGACCCTCTGGATCCTTGATTATAGTTGACTTTAGTTACTTTTTGGGAACTATGAATTCTTATTATAAACCTTACAATCGTCAAGACGAACACCTATTTTTATACATCACATTATGACCTACGTAAGTTTATCCGACAAATTGAATATTTTATCCCGACTAGTTGAAGTTGCAAAAGCTGACGGAGTTGTAAATCCAGCTGAAATCAGTTACATCTTTTGGACGGCTCAAAAATTAAAATTATCTCAACTGGAGATTCAACGAACTTTGAGTAATCCTCACCCAAGTCGACGCCCCATTTTAATGAATGAGCGAATTGAGCTTTTTCATCAGTGCATTACTATGGCATGGATTGACAACAGGCTAGAGACAGAAGAAATTGAAATCTGCCGAAAAATAGCCAATGACCTTAGCCTTACATCATCATCTGTAGAAGCTACTTTTGAGCAATTAAATACCAGTTCAGAGATGGTTACTTTGGATGAACTTAAAAAGTTATTTGGCCTTTAAACCGGGGTACAGTTAGATGACCACTTTATTGAGCTCAGATAGATTACCGTTTCAGATAAAAAATAAAAGTCTAAACCGACGAACAATCTTCTCCCCTTCTCTGTTTTAGAATTGAAACAAACAGGGAATCATATGGCAGTATTTCAATTCCAGAGAGAGCAGACCTTTAATTGTGGGCCGGAAAAGATTTGGGATTTTATTTCTTCTCCAAAAAACCTATCGTTCATTACTCCAGCCCGTCTGGATTTTAACATTATTAGTCCCTCTCTGCCTGAGAAAATTTATCCGGGACTCATCATCCAATACCATGTTAGGCCTTTGTTTGGAATAAAAACCAATTGGGTGACTCGAATTTCACAAGTAAAAAATCTAGAGTTTTTTGTGGATGAACAACTTAAAGGTCCATACAAAATCTGGCATCATGAACATCATTTGGAGACTTTACAAAACGGACATACCAACATGATTGATATTGTCACTTATGAACCTCCTTTTCGGTTTTTAGGCAGCCTAGCCAATCGCCTAATGCTACAAAATGAACTCAAAAAAATCTTTGATTACAGAACTGAAGTTTTAAACGAATTATTTAATTAAATCACCCCTCTATGAAAGTTTCTGTATTTTGGTTTCGCCGGGATCTCAGGCTGGAAGATAATGTTGGACTTTCTATGGCTCTCAACAGTCCTTTTCCAGTTATTCCTCTCTTCATTTTTGACGATAATATTTTAAACAATTTACACAAGGATGATGCCCGTGTCAGTTTTATTCATTCGCAACTTAATTTAATCCATAAAACCTTAAAAAAACATGGATCGTCTCTCTTAATAAAAAAGGGAAGTCCGTCGAGAGTATGGAAACAACTCATCACTCAATTTGACATCCAACAAGTATATATTAACCGGGATTATGAACCCACTACTTTAAAGCGGGATTTTGAGGTGGGACAATTGCTTACAGACAAAGGAATTGAATTTCAAAGCTTTAAAGATCAGGTGATTTTTGAAGCTGGGGAAATTCTCAAAAAAGACGGAACACCTTATACCGTTTTCACTCCGTTTAAAAGGCAGTGGTTAGCCCATTTCACAGCCAATCACATCAAAGATCATTCATGTAATTTAGATCGACTTTATCAGGGTAACTTTGATTTTCCATGTCTGGAGGAAATGGACTTTGAACAGTCCAGGATTGTCGTTAGACCTTTTAAAACTGAAATCATTCCAAATTATGCCGAAAGTCGCAATTTCCCAACCCAATCCACCTCCGATTTAGGACCTCATTTACGTTTTGGAACCATCAGTTGCAGAGAAGTAATCCGAAAATTAGATAAGGACGCTGATACATTTTTGAGCGAACTAATATGGCGAGAATTTTTCTCCCATATTCTCTTCCACTTTCCTGATGTGGTTCACAAAAACTTTAAACCACAATACAATGGTGTTCAATGGCAAAACAAATGGGAAGATTTTAATCGTTGGTGCCAGGGGAAAACGGGATATCCAATGGTGGATGCTGGAATGAGAGAGCTCAATGCTACAGGTTATATGCACAACCGATTACGAATGATTACAGCCGGCTTTTTGTGCAAGCACTTGCTCATTCACTGGAGCTGGGGTGAAGTCTATTTTGCCGAGAAATTACTTGACTTTGATTTAGCCTCAAACAACGGAAATTGGCAATGGGCAGCAGGAACAGGTTGCGATGCAGCTCCTTACTTCCGAATTTTTAATCCATCCGAACAAATTAAACGATTTGACCCCGAACATAAATACGTTCGTAAATGGGTTCCTGAGCTGGATAGTTTGGAATATCCTCTCCCAATCATTGATCACAAATTTGCCAGAGAAAGAGCCATTAAAACTTACAAAGAAGCATTGCAAGATCCTGTTAAAGAGGTTACCTAACAAGTAGATTAAACATCCAAAAAGAAAAAACATGCGAATTTTCTTTTTAAGCTTCTTGTTCTTATTTGGAACATTATCCTTTGGACAAAAAACAGAAGGATACCAGTACCACATTAACCAAAACGGTAAACTCCATTACCAATACACAGTTCACTCATCACGCAAGGTTATATTGGACGATTTCTTTAAACTCTTTGCCGAATCTAAAAAAGAGTGGATTTTAAAAGACGAAGATTGTGTTGCCATTGCCCGTAGAACCAAAAAAGGATTTGAGGTAATTGGCGATGGAAAAGATCAAGAATTCAGTTGCGAAGCCGCCAGCTTATTTATAGACCTTTGGTATGAATACGCTCACGTCAATAGCCAATAGGCTAATTTTTGCTCTCCGCAATTTTTCGAATTTGTTCCATGAGTGGTTTTAAAGCCTCATGCGATTCGTAACCATCAAAGGTTTTGGATTTGTAGGTAGAATCTTTCGTATAAAGCGTCACCTTTCCAAAAG
>JAKSBJ010000360.1 GCA_022361195.1 Flavobacteriales bacterium | reverse complement strand
TTGGTATCGGATCACTTGCTACTAAAGGGCTAGACTGGGGAGTTGATTTCCAGGGAGGTCGTCAGTACAAAGTTGAGTTCTTAGATCAAGAAGCCAATAACTCTGAGATCATTGCAAGTTTGACTAAGCAGTTTGAAGGAAATGCTCCTTCAGCTAAAATGGTTGACAATAAGTACACTTCATTGATTACAACGAAGTACAAAATCACTGATCCTTCTACAGAAATGAATAATGAGGTAGAAGGAAAATTGAGAGAAGGTTTAGAACCATTTGGTGCTATTAAAATTCAAGAATCGAAAATGATTGCTCCAACCATTTCAAAGGATTTGAAGCAAAACTCATTGTATGCGATTGGAATTTCCTTGTTGGTTATCTTCCTTTATATCGTTATTCGATTTAGAAGATGGCAATTTGGTCTGGGAGCTTTAATTGCAATGGCGCATGATGTATTAATTGTATTATCACTATTCTCATTATGTTATGGATGGATTGGTTTCTCAATGGAGATTGATCAAGCCTTCATTGCAGCGATTCTGACCGTTGTGGGTTACTCAATTAACGATACGGTGGTTGTATTTGACCGTATTAGAGAATACTTGGGAATCCACCACAAAAAGGATCACAAAGAGGTAATTAATATGGCCTTGAACTCGACATTATCCAGAACGGTAAATACATCAGTTTCTACCTTTATCGTTCTCTTAATCATCTTTATTTTCGGTGGAGAAGCCATTAAAGGATTTACCTTCGCCTTGATGATTGGTGTGATTGTCGGAACTTATTCATCGCTATTCATTGCAACTCCTGCTGTGATTGACTTCACAAAAAAGGAGGGTGATAAAGAAATAAATTAGCACTTAAACCACATAATTTAAAAAGCCTTCCTTAAATTTGGGAAGGCTTTTTTTTATGACACTATTGTTTTTAAATAGCTTGGGGACCGGAGAGGTAATTTTAATCCTTATGGTAGTCTTGATGCTCTTTGGAGCTAAGAGTATTCCCGGGCTTGCCAGAAATTTGGGCAGAGGAATGCGGGAGATAAGGAATGCTTCCAATGAAATTAAACGGGACATTCAAAACTCAGCCATTGAGATGAAAAGAGATATGAATCTCAACAGCACATTGGAAGAACTCAACGATATTGACTTAGATTTGGACTCCAAAAAAAGTTCTTCCGACAAAAAGAACAAATTAGATAATAATCAAAAAGGAGAATCGGCATGATGTACGTCCTCTTAATTTTAGGACTCGTGACCTTAGTCGTGGGTGGTGAATTCCTTGTTAGAGGAGCTGTTGGAATTGCTAAAAAATTCCATATTTCAACCCTTGTTATTGGTATGACCGTTATTTCATTTGGGACTTCAGCTCCCGAACTAATGGTTAGTTTGGATGCTGCGATGGACGGCTACCCTGATATTTCAATTGGAAATGTTGTAGGCTCAAACATCGCCAATATTGCATTAGTACTTGGATTAACAGTTCTTATTTTCCCAATTGTTGTAGATCGTAATTCAAAAATTATTGACTGGCCAATGATGATGTTGGCTACTCTCCTATTCTTTGGCTTTGCGTACGACTTGGTAATTGAGGCCTGGGAAGGAGCTGTACTCTTTGGAATTTTGGTTGTCTTTACCTTTTTACTCATTCGGAATTCTCGTAGGAAAACCAAAAAGGCCTTAGCTGAGGAGGAAGAAGATGACGAAGTGGCTAAAGTAAAAGATAAAGCCTGGCTATCAGCTGTGTTTCTAATTGCCGGTTTGGCTTTACTTTATTTTGGAGCCGAATGGTTAGTAGTAGGGGCCGTAGACATTGCCAAAGCTTTTGGAATGGATAATCGGGTAATTGCAGTTACAGTAGTTGCTTTTGGAACTTCAGTTCCTGAGCTTGTAACATCTGCGGTTGCAGCTTTTAAGAAAGAAACAGACATTTCAGTTGGAAACCTCATTGGTTCCAATATCTTTAATATTATGGCAGTAATTGGTACAACAGCCATGGTTCATCCCATCACGGTAGAACAAGTTACAATTGATTCGGATATGTGGTGGGTAATTGGAATTGCAGTTGCATTATTACCTCTTATGCTCATAGGAAAGAAAATTGGACGATTCAAAGGGGTTCTATTATTTAGCTCCTATGTCGTTTATATTTCTTTAATTGTAGCATCTATTCCTTAATTAAATTGATTAATTATGACAGAACTTAAAACACCATCCTGGGGTAAAGGCGTTGGTATTTCAATGATAGTTCTGGGTAGTTTAGGTATCCTCTTTAGCTTTTACCGTTTTGCATTTCTTAAAATTGTTGCTTTTCAACAAGAAATGTTAAATGAATTTGATAAGATTTCTGCAGATGACGGACCTAGTTCCCCTTTTGGAAATTCCCTTTTTAAAAAAGCCTTTCATGTAAGTGAATTTCATGAAAATTTCATTCATGTCTTTACCACTATAGGATTCATCATCTGCATTCTATACATTATTGCAGGAGCGAAACTTTTAAAAGCAAAACCTCAGAACTACAATTTTGCCCGAATCATCTTAATTCTATCTGTGGCTTTAGCAATCATTCAGTACTTTATGATGCTTGGTGTGGGAGGTTATAGCATGCTGATTTTAGGCTTATTGGTATATAATATGTTCGGAACTGCTTGTGATATAGCTCTTATGCTTATATTACTTTTAAGTAACAAAGCTCAATATGGAATAGGAGTTGATACAAGTTTAGAAGGTTATACCAAATCCATAGACGACGACATAATTTGATACATCCAGATGAAATACTTTTTGATCATAGGCGCTTTACTTCTCTCTCTTACAGCCTTTGATCAATTACAATCTGAAGAGTTAGGAAAATGGAAAATCAAGCACGGAGCCTTTGATCAAGCGCCTCAAAATTCTTTAGATACTCTAGCTGAACAATATTGGGACGTTTTTTATACCATCTTTCCTCACGAGAAAATAGATAAGTACATTGTATCCTTGCGTTTAATTACCGATGGAGTAAACGGAGACCTTGGAGGTCTTAATCAATTAGATGCTTCTTTAAAACGTTGGGAATTGGATATTGACACGGCCGACATGAATCTAAATAGCCGTGATTCACTCCACATCAACGAATACCTATTTACTTTGGTGCATGAATTTGGTCACTTAATTTCTCTCAATATTGAGCAAATGAAACCGACCAATGACCGATATCAAAATGATAAAAAAGGATATCTAACCTCTGAGGGATACGCACGAAAAGGAGGATATTTAGACGCATTTGTCAAAGAATTCTGGACGGGTAAATTAATGGAAGATTGGACGCGAGTTGATGAACTTTACAATACCAATGAATGGGTTGATTCCATTTATCAGTTTTATCTCAATTACCCAGACAATTTTGTCACCGACTATGCTGCTGAAAACCCAGAAGAAGATCTAGCAGAATCCTGGTCATTCTTTATCTTTAAGTTCAAGGGAAGAGTTTCAACCGAAACTATTAAAGATCGTAAGATGAGCTTCTTTTATCAGTATCCCGAACTAGTTGCCTATCGGAAACATATCCGAACCAACATTCACATCTATACTCACAAATTATTTGACGAATAGCTCAAATTAATCAACGACTACCACCAGGTATTTAGATACCTTCCAGAATGATTTAGGATCTTTGATTTTAATCTGATGATTATCTCCATTTGAGATTAACTCATAGCTTGAAGATGGGTGATCAGTAATGAATTTCACCTTCTTTCCAATGACTTCAATACTTTTCGTTTTCATCATATCAATTGGAGTAAAATACTCATCATTGAAATCACTTTTAAGTGTAGCCTTCTTTCCAATTCCAATAAATCCTCCTTCTTTCACAATTACCTCATTGGCCAATAACTCTGAAGTAGAACCGTAAGCGTAATAAGCTGAATTCAACTCTTGCATTGTTTCAATTGCCAATTCTGTTTGCTCTTGATAAGCTTCAAGCAATTCAACATATTCTCTGTCCAAATCAGCTAACTCTACTCCCAACATCTCAATTTCCTCTTCCTGAACCTGAATTTTATTCAATAACTCAGAAACCAACTTCTGAAATTCTTCAATTTGCAAATTCTTATCATCCAAAGACGCACTTAGTTCTTCAACCTTCTTAGCATTAGCTTCACGCAAGTAGTTGATGTTTTGAATTTCTTGTAAAATCCATTGTTTTCCATCCTCTGCTAACTCAACATCATTTGATCGTAAACGAATTTCATCTTCCTTTAGATTGATCATGGCTAAATTGTGCTCAATTTCATTAAACAACATAATTGACTCATTGAGCATAGAATCTTTCGCCACTAATTGATCTTTTAAATCTCTGTTTTCAGATCTTAATTTTGCCAATTCTTCTCCATCAGCAGATCCACCTGCTTCGGTATCAGAACCTTCATTTAAATTACATGATACAAGACTTAATGTGGCAATTAAAGAGATGAATAAATACTTCATTTTCGGTATGATTTATGTACAAATAATGCTTCAAGCAAAGCTAACCAATAAATGTTTATTTTTGATCCAAATAAAGTCTAAATGCGTAAACACATTTTTTTCCTGCTTGCATTCGTTTATTTTTCGATGCAATCTTATGCCATCCAAATCAATTATGAGTTGGGTATGTCAAATCCACATAACCACTATTTTGAGGTTGAGATGGATATTTCTGAAATTAAAGCTAAAACCATCGACCTAAAAATGCCAGTTTGGGCTCCCGGTTCATATTTGGTGAGAGAGTTCGCCAAAGGAGTTAATTTGGTAAAGGCAAAATCAGCTGACGGAAAGGACTTGGAGGTTTACAAGGTCAATAAAAATACCTGGAGAGTTAATTTAGATGGAGCAAAAGCCATTAAAGTAAACTATGAGGTTTATTCTTTTGAACTATCAGTACGAACCAGCTTTTTGGACGATTCACACGGTTATTTAAACGGAACTTCCGTGTTCATGTATGTAGATGGCCACAAAGATGTTTCAGGAAAATTAAAAATCAACCCACACGCTTCTTTTAAAAAGATCGCCACAGCATTAAAGAATGAGGGAAATAACACTTTTACTTATACAGATTACGATGAGTTGGTTGACAGCCCAATTGAAATTGGAAATCACGAAGAATTTAGCTTCAAAGCTGCAGGAGTAAATCATACTGTTGCCATGTACGGTGAAGGAAATTATGATGTAGAGACCTTAAAAAAGGATATGGCTAAAGTGGTAGAGGCTGAGACAAAAGTAATGGGATCTAATCCCAATAAAGAGTACTTATTTATTGTTCACAACATTACGGTTCCTTCGGGAGGACTAGAACATAAAGCGTCCACTACCCTACAAGTAAATCGTTGGACGTATGAAGGTGATGCCTATCTCGGATTTTTGAGTTTAGTTGCTCATGAATACTTTCATCTTTGGAATGTAAAGAGAATGCGTCCTAAAGAATTGGGGCCATTTGACTATGACAATGAGAATTACACCGACCTTTTATGGGTGATGGAAGGATTTACTTCCTATTACGATGAGTTGATTTTAAGAAGAGCCGGATTTTATGATCAGGATACATATTTATCTAAACTTTTCGGAACGATCAATTATGTCGAAAACACCGTAGGAAATAAAGTTCAACCCGTAGCTCACTCAAGTTTTGATGCCTGGATAAAAGCTTATCGCCGAAATGAAAACTCTTCTAACATCGGAATTTCATATTATTCAAAAGGTCAAATT
>JAKSBJ010000061.1 GCA_022361195.1 Flavobacteriales bacterium | reverse complement strand
ATTGAAGTTGAAACCGTAGAAAGCTTTGTGCTTGAAATAGATGCCGTTTCTACTGATATGGTGAGTGGCCGAACAAATATACCCGATACCATTACAGTTAAAGTACCCGAATGGAGTCTTGACATTCAATTAGCCAGTGGAGGTAGTCAGGTAGGACATGGACCTGAGTTTCCAAACGGATTGGCTTATTACCGTCAAAGTTTACTACAATCAACACCTACCAGTAGCAATTCAGGCTATGGTATGCTCGAATTAATTCTTGAGGACGATTAGCTACACAAAACAGCTAATAATTAGTTTACTACATATCGTTTTATAGTTTTGTATAGCTGACGTTTCCATTAATAAGCGAGAGTTGATACAAAATGTGTGATTTTAGTGAAGGCATAAAACTTTGTAGTTGCGATAAAGAAAGCATTCGTTACAGAGAAGCATCAACCTATGTAAGAAAAAAGGGAAAACTCATTGAGCAAAAAAATCCAGAAAATGATAAAATTCCGCTCGAATACATTTGGACACTCTTTAAGTATGAAGGTGAAAAAGAAGTAACTGAAATTGGCCGATATCTCATGCCTAAAAATGATCTTGGCCAAGGACTAAACGCACAATGGGTTGCACTCAACTTAAACTGCACAAACTGTTTTGACTTTGATTACAATCCGCAAGAGGGAGATAGTTTGCAAATCCATAAAAACATTAAATTCGATACTTACCTTTCATTCGTTTATCGAAATGGCGAATGGATAGTTGATCATCACGATCCCTGGTCAACCGATATTTCAGAACTAAATCAGGGAAAAGTAAAACCAATAGACAAATGAAAAACTTTCGGATTCTAGAGCTCGATAGGCTAAAAGACACTAACAATTATCAATTCATTGAAGAGGGAATTTACAATGATTTAAAGGACGATGGTGGATTTGCAACGCACCGTATAGCCATGGCAATGGAATTGGAGGAAGGAGAAAACAGCCAGTATCCATTAGAAGATGTCTTAGATAAATTTTATGTGCATGTAGAAGAGTTTTTAGAAAGCAATGAAGCTGATTCTTACCACTACATCTTGGGCGGAGAACTGGACGATATTCAAAGCTTAAAGTCTATTATTGGCAAAAGAGTTTATAACAAAGAATTTGTCGACGAAGAAGGGCAAACAAGAGTGCAACTAATTATTGAATAATCCCCACTTAAATGCGCTGGTCAGGTTTACTTTTTATTTTAGTTTTTGCTACCGCTTGTGCGACAAAACAAACGTATCGTCATTGCATTGTAAAAGAAGCTGTAGCCACTGAGGTCAGTAAGAATGAACTAATTGAAATTGCCGATACTAACATTGCTTTTATATCCGGTCAGGTATTATCAAAGGAAAGAAATGAACCGGTTCAATATGCTTACTTGATAGTGCATGATTCTACCACAAATAAAAAATCTAACGTCTTTACGGACTCTTTAGGAAATTATACCCTTCAGCTTAGCCCGGGTCAATACCATGTTTGGCTTAAAAGTATAGGCTATTCAACTTTTGAGGATTCATTGTTCATCAAAAAGGGGGAAATTCGGCAAATCGATTTTCTTATGGGGAATGGTCGTCAATTCATTACTGCCGATGTGACAGAAAAAAAACGAAAGTCAAAAAAGGAAAAAGTTTCAAACTAAAACATTCTTTAATTTTTTTTCGGCTCCCCCTCTCCCATTTTTAGGCAATACTCACTTTTATGTTACTACTACACAAAGGTGTAACTACTTTCAAAAACAATGTATTGGACTTAGATTTATCCAAAAATTAGAGAACATGAATTGGACAAAAGATGAGATGCAAAGCCAAAAAGGCAAGTTGTTTTTAGTAACGGGAGCAAACACTGGATTAGGATATCAAACAGCTTTAGAATTAGCAAAAAAAGATGCAGAAGTCATCTTAGCCGGACGAAGTGCTGAAAAAATCAATGCCGCAATCGAGCAAATTTTAAGCGAGTACCCATTTGCAAGGCTTAAAGCCGGAATCGTTGATCTATCCAGTCTGGAATCAGTTCGGGAATTTGCAACTTCCATTAAAGCTGAACACAACAAACTAGACGTACTTATCAATAATGCCGGAGTAATGTTTCCTCCTCCATCCTTGACCAAAGATGGATATGAATTGCAATTTGGAGTCAACTATATGGCTCACTTTTTATTAACGGCAGAATTGTTCGACCTCTTAAAAAACACTCCTAATAGTCGTGTAGTAACACTGAGTAGTATTGCTCACTTAAATGGCACAATCGACTTTGATAATCTAAAACTGGAGAAACCTTTTGACAAATTCAGAGAATATGGCCAAAGCAAGGTTGCTGACTTAATTTTCACCCTCGAACTACAACGAAGATTGGAAGGAGAAGAACTCAATACCATATCTGTAGCAGCGCATCCTGGCACCAGTAAAACTGAATTGTTACGAACCGATAATCCTGAAATGTGGGACAAATTTCCACACATGGATCCCAATCAAGGAGCTTTTTCAACCCTCTATGCTGCCACCGAACAACTTGAAGGAGGTAGCTACATTGGTCCAAATGGTGAAATGGAAAGAACAGGTTATCCAGCTCCAGCCTCTATCGCCGACTATGCGAAAGATGAAACCATCGGAAAACAATTGTGGGACTACACACTCAGTGAATTGAACATTAATTTTCTTCCAGAATAACCAGAAATGTATAATTGTTCAATCCAAAATAATTATGCATTTTTACGTTCACAGACGCATCAACGGAACCGACAAATGAAATCCACCTTAAAGTACATCATCATAGGAGCATCAATCATCATCAGTAGCATAATCATCGGAAGCACTTTACAAAACATATCGGCGAGGATTGATGGTTTATCAACGGCTATGTATGGTACAGCAATAGATAACAACAAGAGAGGATATGGAGTTGATACTTATGAACAAAATTTAGAATCGGCGCAAACCTTCACTTATAAAAGTCCAAATCTTAGAGTTTGGAAAAATGGTCAAACTTTCGACTTTTCAGGGGAGCATCTTGAAGCAATCTACTATCACACAGGTCAAATGCTAGTTATCAACTATATTGATGAAGAGGGGAATGAGCAAAGTACTTTCTTTTGTCAACCCGATCGATGGGAGTAATATCTTAGTTCTAAAATGAACTTCAACATTTATACTCTGCAATGGATTATTCTAATTGTTGGAGTATTCTTTTTAATTCTGAGTATCTATACCCTAACTCAAAGCAATAAAAGGGACAAAATAATTAGCATTGGAATATTTCTGTTCTGTGTTGCTTATTATGGCATAAACTATTTATCTATCAGTTATCGGAATAAAGAGGCTCAAATTTATTTTGGTACCTACGAACTAGAGAGTTACCTCGAATCTGATGACTACAAAATTGAAATTTTGCCCGACCGTGAGTATCGAATCTTTAATGAAACGAAGACAGTTATAAATGGGGAATGGTCTATAACACATCCGGAGGATACCCTTCCTCCCATACTCTTTTTAGAAGACGGAGTATTTGGAGTTGGTGAATACACCATTAAATAATTCAATAAAGAATCCGTTCTTAGGAGGAAGTCTTCAGCCAACTATGAAATTTCTCCCCATTATGTCCTTTCTCATCCTGACGGCTTGTTCCCTATCAAAAGCCGGGAAAGTCGAACAAAAAGAATACTACAGAGAGTTTCAATTTGAAGCAAAAGGCGACTTGCCTATTTTAAAGGTGAGAGTGAATGGAATTGAGGCCAATTTTCTGTTTGATACTGGAGCTTCATCCAATGTTGTTTCTATCGACTTGGCCAACAAACTCAGTTTGGAAACCATTAGTACTGGTTATGTCTATGATTCTGGTGGTGATCGAGCTATTTTGGAATATGTCTCTATTGATACCATCAGTATTGACAGCATCAACTTTTTAAATACTACTGCCGTTATTGCAGATTTGAACTCATCGGAAGTGGTCTCTTGTTTTGCCCTGGATGGAATAATTGGTACGAACTTAATGCGTAAGGCTTATTGGAAACTGGATTATCTCCAAAAAATAATCAGTTTGAGTGATGACATATCTAATCTAACAGATAATAGCAACTGGGATACTTTGAATTTTGAATTCAACGAAGTCGGGAATCCAACAGTGAAACTAGAACTAAACGAACAGCTAAGTCACGATTTAATTTTCGATACAGGCTTTAACGGGACTATTTCTGTTCCTAAAAACAGTTTCCATCAACTCAATGCAGCTGATTCATCCACTGAGACAACTTACAAAACCGGAATCAGCAGCTTTGGTTTGTATGGGAAACATAAAAGTGACACAACCTATTTTGCCAAAATAAAGAAAGCTGAACTTGGCAATTCTACTCTAGAACTGAATAATCAAATTGTAGCATTTAATGCTCATTCAAACTTAATTGGAAGCAAGTTTTTATCGAATCATACTGTTGTACTAGATTGGGAAAATCACTTTATTTATTTAAAAAAATCCCGAAAAAGCTCCAATAATAGCCTAAAATCATTTGGTTTTAATGTATTGTTAGAGAATAATAAACTAAAAGTGGGCGCCCTTTTTGCAAATAGCAATGCTCAAAAAAAATTAGAAGTTGGGGAGGAGATTCTAACCTTAAATGGAGTAAATTGTCAAGATCTTTCAGCTGAGGATTTATGCAACCTCTATTTATCAGGTCCATTAAATTTTGAAGCTCTAAATCAACTTGAGCTGAAAGTGAAAAGAGGAAATACGACGGAAAACATAAAGTTGAACAAAGAAGTGATTTTAGATTGAATACCAGGCTAGAACATTTTAAAAACAATCTCAAACCTTCTCTTCTACCTATCATCAAGACTCTAAAAGAGGAAAGTCAAGCAAAAAGGACACGAGAGACATTAAAAACAACTTCTTTTCTCTTTTAACCGTATCTTCTCTTCAGAAATAAAAATTCAAACCCACTCAAGTAAACCTTGGCTATCCATCGGCCGCCAAAGGCTTGCAGACGGCACGGCGAGAGGCTTTCGTAAAAATTCCAGCGAAGAAAGAGGAAAAGAGCCCGCTCGAGTCGAATGCAATGAGACTATTAAGGGCGTCCGATTTCAAGTTGAGAATTTTAGAAAACGATCGCGAGCCTTGATTTTTTCGTTCTTTTTGACGCGCTTTCGCATAGCTTCAGCGGAGCAAAGTCAAGCAAAAAGGACAAGAGAGATACATTAAAAACATTTATACCCTTCCAAATGAAAATCGAAATCCGAAAATACAATCCTTCCCAAGACTATCATCCCCTCCACGAAGTCATTCAATCAGAAGGAGAAGAATGGAAAGATTATCTCAAACCAGCTTATCAAGAAAGCTTAGAAAAATCCATTACTTACGTAGCTTGTGTTGATGGGATTGTATGCGGTTACTCTCGTTCTATGAGTGATCATGGATTTTTTTTTTTTTTTTTACTTTT
>JAKSBJ010000260.1 GCA_022361195.1 Flavobacteriales bacterium | reverse complement strand
CCTGACATTCTATAGCTCCTTTGATCAAGGTACAGAAGCTGATTTTGCACTGGGAGATGCCACGCTCTATTCTGCCCCTACCAGAAAGCAGCAAACCGAGGCGATGGAAGGTATCGACAATGACATTCATCGGATTGTCAAAGGAGAAGGACTACAGGGAGGTGCACTCCGCTTTATGAAAAGAAGCCCCAGAGTGGCTTTTTATAAGAGTAAGGATAATGTAGCCTATGATCCCGCAGGCTGGTCCGGTACCATCTCCTTTTGGCTGCGAGTCGACCCTGTCAATGAGCTGGAGCCCGGCTATACAGATCCCATTCAGATTACGGATAAGGCTTATGACGATGCCGCTATCTGGGTGGATTTCACCAGAGATGAGCCACGGCAATTCAGGTTAGGCATACTCGGTGATGTTGTCTCCTGGGAGCAGGATACGGTAAAAACGTCTGCAAAGATCGAGTTCGAAAAGCGACTGGTTGTAGTAGATCAACTGCCCTTTTCCAAAGAGCACTGGACACATGTGGCCATAACACACGAAGCTCTGGGAACAGCCCAAAGTACTTATACGCTCTACCTTGACGGTAATAAAATGGGAACACTCAGTGGTTTTGATGATCCCTTTGGCTGGGAGCTGGAAAATTCAAACATATTCCTGGGCCTGAGTTTTGTAGGTATGATCGATGAACTGTCTATCTACAACAAACCATTTATACAGGAACAGGTACAACGACTTTTCGGAATAAAGACAGGGATTAAATCTATTCTCTAAAATGACGCGATTCATTTCTAAAGTGCTGTTGATCATAGTCATCAGTACCACACCGTTCATCGCTCTTTCACAAACAGTGCTCAATGACAGCATTATGAACGGTCCCAACTTTGAAAAGGCCGCCTTTCGTCTATGGATCCATAAGGATATTAAGAAGATTCGCGGCATCATTGTGATGGTACCCGGCTCCAATGGTGACGGGCGAAACAGGGTGGAAAAGACTGCATGGCAAAACCTCGCCAAAGAGCATAAT
>JAKSBJ010000231.1 GCA_022361195.1 Flavobacteriales bacterium | reverse complement strand
TCCAAACCAATAATGGTATAATTAAGTTTGAGAGGTTTTATTTCTTCCCAATCCGGATTTTCTTTCTTGAACTCATTCACCTCAATGGCTCTTATAATTCGTCTGCGTGTTTCGGAGTTGAGTTTTTCTTTGAGAGAATGAGGTAAAGCTTCATACAACTCCCTTAATTCAGCATCCGATTTTTTTTCAAAACTCTCTCTGAGCGTTACATTAGCCGGAATACCCAAGAAAGAATTCCCGTTTAAGGCAGTTTCAATGTATAATCCACTTCCGCCACATAAAATGACCGGTTTATTTCTATCTACAATATCCAGGTAAGCCTGTGTAAAATCTTGCTGAAATTCACCAATATTGTACTTATAACCTGGCTCTTTAATATCAATAAGGTGATAAGGAATCTTCACTCCATCAACTACATACTCCTCCAGGTCCTTGCCTGTTCCAATGTCCATTTGACGGTACAATTGGCGAGAATCAGCCGAAATAATTTCAGCATCTATTTCAGCTGCTAAAGCGCAAGCTAATTCGGTCTTTCCACAAGCAGTTGGACCTAAAATAACGGTGATATTATGCGCTGAACTAATAGCTATTTTTTAGTGTATAGAATAATGCCATCTGGTGAACGGAAAGAGTATGATAAAGCTTTATTACTATAACACTCTATCTTGTGAATAAAGAAACTGGCAGAATTAGGTGCTTCCAATCCCCATGAATTAGATTTAGCCGTTTGTCCAGGTAAAATAATAGCTACATGATTCGTTTTATTAGGATCAAAGGCAATTGTTGCCTTCGCATTATTTGCATTGTCCTGAGCTTTATCCAAATCAGCTTGCTTACTGGCAACACCAATTGGTTCCCAGTTTCCCTGTAAAGTCACTACATCCTTAATATCTCGATAAGAAATATACTCTCCATCCTTCTCAAAGTCATCAATTTCATAAAAACGACAAATGGCCTCTGCAGTAAAATGATTACACTCCCGCTCCTCCGATTCATTTTCTTTACAACTATAATAGTCCCCCTCTATTTCCTCTAAAATATCCAGAGACTCTTCTGAAATAATGATATTACCATCATCATCAAGGGTTGTGAAATTTTCTCGTTTTTGATCTCCACAAGAAATCATTAAAAAGCTAGTAGCAAATGCCAATAAAAATGTCTTTTTCATCTATTTAGTTTTCTTTCAAAGGTTAGATGGAATATCTAATATTATAGTTTCTCCCATATTTCCCAGGCTTTTTCAGCTTGTTGATGCAACATGGTTTCTCCGTTCATAACAACAGCCTCATTTGCCTTTGCATACCGTAAAAATAACGTTTCTTTTGGACGGTAAATAAGGTCAATACAAAGATGTTTATTGTTTAAGAATTCATATGGAATATTAACTTTCTCATCTTCATGAGGGTACATTCCAACTGGTGTACAATTCACTATAACAAAGCATGATTGTAACATTCGTTCATTTATATCTTCGTAAGAGAAGTGATTTTCGGCTTGAGGATTTCTTGATATAAAAATAACGTCCGACCCCAATTCATCCAGCACATATGCTACTGCTTTAGAAGCGCCACCTGTCCCAAGGATTATAGATCGTTCGTGATGTGATTTAAAAAAGGGCTTAATGGACTGTTTAAAACCAAAGACGTCTGTGTTATAACCAATCCACTTTCCATTTTCTAAAGCAACAGTATTTACTGCACCGCAAGCTTTAGCACTATCATCTAATTGATCCAAGTAAGGGATTATTTCCTCTTTGTACGGAATGGTGACATTAAAGCCGCTCAATTCCTTTGCTTCCAGTAAAGGAACTATTTCAGCGATCTCCGCAAGTTCATAATTAGAATAAACGGCATTAACTCCCAGATGCTCGAATTTATCGGCAAAATAAGCTGCCGAAAAAGAATGTTGAAGTGAGCGGCCAATTAGCCCATATTTCTGTAATTTTTCACTCACCTTTAGGAATGGATAGTCTCCAAATTAGATTTTCATCAACCAATTGTACTTATCCTCTTCTCTACCTTTCTTATAGCTGTTGATGTACTCTTTCACCTTATTTGAGAACTCACGCTCTTCTACCGGAGGTAAAGTATAGTCAACACCATCATAAGCAATTAGGCTAATTGGTGCAATAGTAGCAGCAGTTCCAGCTCCAAAAGCTTCTTGTAATGTACCTTCTTTCATCGCATTTACAATCTCCTCTACAGTTACTCTGCGCTCTTCTACTTTATAACCCCAATCTTTGGCAATTTCTAAAACTGAACGTTTAGTTATACCCTTTAAGATTGTATCTTTTCCTTCGTCAGGTGTAATTAAAGTATCATTGATCATGAAAATTACATTCATGGTTCCAGCTTCTTCAATATACTCATGCGTTTTAGCATCAGTCCAAATTAACTGACGATACCCTTCTTCCTGAGCAAGTTTAGCAGGGTATAAAGAAGCTGCATAATTACCAGCTACCTTAGCCTGTCCAACTCCCCCTTCTGCCGCACGTGTGTAGTGCGTTTCAATTTTTACGGGAACCGGATCAGAGTAGTATGCCCCAACCGGTGAAGTGATGATAATGAATTTATAACGCTCTGACGGACGGATTCCAACATAATCATCCGTTGCAAAAAGTAATGGTCGAATGTAAAGGGACTGCCCTTCTTTTGTTGAAATCCATTCACGATCTATATCCAACAATTGTTTTAGTCCTTCTAAGAAAATCTCTTCTGGAACTTCGGCCATACACATTCTTTGAGCAGACTCATTGAAACGCTTGGCATTCATATCCGGTCTAAAAACCAAAATTTCACCATTGTCTCCTCTTTGGGCTTTTAAACCTTCAAAGATTGATTGTCCGTAGTGTAATGCTGAAGTTGCAGGGTGTAATTCAAGATGAGCAAAAGGAACAATGGTTGGCTCATGCCATTGACCATCAAAGTAATCCATCTCAAACATGTGATCAGAAAAGTGCTTCCCAAATGGTAAATTGTCGAAGTCAACATCGCTGATTCTAGATTGTAAAACTTTGGTGATCTTAATATTTATTGTATCCGTTGCCATAATCTCTCTGCATTTTTAAGTTGCGCGAAGATAGCTATTTAATGTCGTTTTATCAAGAAACTTTTCCACAAACGGTTCATGAGAGGTATTCGCACAAGATTGTTTATTAATTTAGCAATAATCCCCGAGAAGAGGGCCATTGCCTTACTCTTTTTTGACGTTTTTGAGCGATTATCATTACATATTAAAGCAATATTGGAATTACAATTCCTTTCGTCCTAATCAGGAAGAAATAATACAAACAGCCTTGGCGCAAAAGGATGTTTTGGCACTCTTACCTACTGGAGGAGGGAAATCCATCTGTTATCAGGTACCGGCAATGCAAATGGAGGGAATTTGCTTGGTTGTTTCACCGCTTATTGCACTGATGTATGACCAGGTTGAACAATTAAAAAAACGTGGGATAAAGGCCGCAGCAGTGAGTTCGGCCCTCTCAAAAAAGGAAATTGATCACCTGCTGGATAATGCCTGCTATGATCCGCAATTAAAATTCCTTTACGTCTCTCCAGAACGATTGAAAACAGATATTTTTCGTAAACGATTTGAAAAAATGCCTGTCAATTTAATTGCAGTTGATGAGGCACATTGTATTAGTCAATGGGGCTATGATTTTCGACCAAGCTATTTGAACATTGCAGAATTGAGAGCTATCAAAAAAAATGTCCCAATTATGGCTGTTACAGCGACAGCAACTAAAGAAGTAGTTGGAGATATTCAGGAAAAACTCCTATTCCGTTCAAAGAAAGTTATTAAAAGTTCTTTTGAGCGTCCCAACCTTCAGTATAAAGTTGTTTTAACGGAGAATAAGCTTAACAGGATTGCTGAGTTCATTAATAAAAGAAAGGATTCGGGAATCATCTACTGCTCTACTCGCAAAAATGTAAAGTCGCTTTTCAATTATTTACAGAGCAAAGGTTTTTCGGTTGATTTTTATCATGGAGGATTGAACTTCGAGGAACGACAACAAAAACAGAAAGATTGGTTTGAGAATCAGCGTAGAATCATGATTACCACCAATGCTTTTGGAATGGGAATTGACAAGTCAGACGTTCGATTTGTCCTCCATTATGATGTTCCCGATAATTTAGAATCCTATTACCAGGAAGCTGGTAGAGCAGGAAGAGATCAAGAAAAAGCAGAGGTTGTTGCCTATTACGAGAAGATGGATCTGCAAAGAATGCAGGAGAAAAACGCCCTAAAATATCCGGGAATTGATGAAATCAGGAATGTTTACAAGGCTTTAGGCAATCACTTTCAACTAGCTATTGGATCGGGAGAAGGAGAAAGTTTTCCTCTAGAATTAGGAGAATTTTGCCAAAAGTATGAAATGAGCATTTTACCCACTTACAACTGCATTAAGTTATTGGAAATGGGTGGATTCATTCAGCTCATTGATCATCCTAATCCTCAATCAAAAATTCATTTTAAAGTTGATGCTAAGGCACTATATTCCATTCAGGTTAGAGACAACAAACTTGATAAAATCATCAAATATATTCTACGTACCCACATTGGTGTTTTTGATGAATATGTTTGGTTTAACGAGTACAAAGTCGCTAAGAAACTGGGAATATCACTTGCTCATCTACTGAAAAATCTCAGTTATCTTCAACAAAACGGAATCATTGATTTTGAAAGAGGCTCTGCGGCACCCAAAATTCTCTTTATTCATGAGCGGCTGAATGAAAACAACGTTTCCTTAAGTCCCGAACTGTACAAAAACCGTAAACTTCTAAGTCAACAAAAACTGGAAAGTATTTTCGACTATTTACAAACAACTGAATGTCGTGATCAGTTTTTACTTAATTATTTTGGAGCGAATAGCAAAACCAATTGTGGAAGATGTGATAATTGTCTCGAAAAACTAAATACAAGCTCACCACAAGAACAAATTAAAAACCAAATTCTTCAAACCTTAAAAACGGTTGAAAAAATTGATTTACAGCAGCTCATCAGTCAAAACCCTAATTGGAATAGAGATGCTGTTTTTGAGACCTTAAATTGGTTATCTGATCACCAACTGGTGACTATAAACGAAAAAGAAAAAACGGTAAAACTAATTTCTTAAAAACCTCTTAGTTCTTTGAAGGTGTATTTTCAATTACCTTTTTTAGAAATGTCCAGAATTTCTGAACTGAAGCAATGTTTACCTTTTCATCTGGTGAATGAGGATTTCGAATAGTCGGCCCAAAAGAAATCATATCGCAAGACGGTAAATGTTTTCCTAAAATTCCGCACTCCAAACCAGCATGGCAAGCTGCTACTTTTGGATCCTCATTAAACATTGATTTATATTGATTCTCCAATACCTTTAAAATTCTAGAATTCGGATTTGGTGCCCATCCTGGATAATCTCCACCCTGCTCTACTTCAGCTCCAATTTGCTCATAAACCAATCTGATGGCATTGGCAACATCCATCTTTCCGCTTTCAATCATACTTCTTTGCAAAGACATAGAGATGAATTTTCCTTCTTTAAATACAATCTTTGCCAGAGATGAAGATGTTTCAACCAAACCTGGAATCTTTTCACTCATCTTCCAAACACCATTTGGAGTTGTATAAACAGCTCGTAATAGTCGCTCTAAATCCGATTTTTCAATCATTCTAGCTGGAAGTTCGCTAGCTGCTTCAATTTTAACCTCTAAAGAAGGTTCATTGATCGAATATTCCCCTTTAACCAAAGTAGCAGTTTCGTTGAAAATTTTCTCAACATTTTGCGCTTCACTTTGAGGACATACAATTACTCCAAAACTTTCTCTTGGAATGGCGTTTCTTAAGCTTCCTCCCTCTAATTCTGAAATTCGAACATCAACCGTTTGGCTAATGGCATAAAGGATTCGGTTCATCATCAAATTCGCATTTCCTCTTCCCAAATGAATATCCATTCCTGAGTGCCCTCCTTTTAAACCTCTCAAGCTAACTTTAAAAGCTGCATAATCAGCCGGAACAGCTTCTTCTTGATATGCATAACTTACGTTGGTATCAATTCCACCAGCACAACCTACCGAAAACTCGTCATCGTCTTCCGTATCCAGATTCAAAAGAATTTTCCCGCTTAACATTCCAGAATTCAAATGCTTAGCTCCTGTCATTCCCGTTTCCTCATCAATGGTAAACAAAGCTTCTAATGCCGGATGAGGGATATCTGTCGACGATAATAGACTCATAGTTGCTGCTACACCCATTCCGTTATCAGCTCCCAAAGTTGTTCCTTTAGCTTTTACCCAATCTCCATCAATAAAAGATTCTATTCCCTGAGTATCAAAATCGAAATTGGTATCCGCATTTTTTTGATGTACCATGTCAATGTGCGACTGCAAAATCACCGTCTCCCTATCTTCCATTCCCGCAGTTGCTGCTTTCTTAATCACCACATTACCTATTTCGTCCTCAATCGTCTCTAATCCAAGATTTTTTCCAAAGTCGATCATGAATTGTCTAATCTTTTCTTCTCGCTTGGATGGACGTGGTACGGCATTTAAATCTTCAAAATGATTCCAGATAATTTGTGGTTCTAATTCTCTTACTGACATGGATTATTTTTTTTGCAAAAGTAACAATTTTGCAGGCTCGCATTGGTTGGATACCCCCAAAATTCGACGAATTGTACACCTTTTACTCTTTAGTGTTAATTCTTTGGGATAATTTATAATCAAAAGCAACACTTCTACGATATTGTTCGTATTTTTATTTAAAACACATCCCAAACCTCAGTTTTAAACTGATTTAAAGATGATTTGAACAACAATTGGTTAAATTAAGCTAGTGAAGCAGGCTCAAAATTCAATTGTCCCTTTTATCTTTACGGTTTAATCGATTGATACTGACAGCATCAATACAAATGAAGAAACAACTACTCATATTATTTACGGTCTTTCTGAGTTCAATAAGTTTTGGACAGGAGAATACCTGGGAAAAGAAAGCTGATTTTGCAGGTTTAAAACGAATGCGTGCCGTTGGAATTGCCATTGGTGATTATGGCTATGTCGGAACCGGAATTGATACAGCTGAACAAACACACAACGATTGGTGGCAATATGATCCGGTTTTGGATTCATGGACTCAGGTTGCAGATGTCCCTGGACCATTAAGGCGAAGCGCTATTGCTTTTGTAATTGACGACAAAGGTTATGTGGGCTGTGGAATTGACAGCGCCGAGGCCGATTTGGGACTCAAACTCTTTGATTTCCACGAATACGATCCTGTAGCAAATAGTTGGACTGAAAAAGCTCCTTATCCAGGAGGTGAAGGAATGGGAATTTACCAGGCAGCAGGAGTTGCAGTTAATGGTAAAGGATATGTTGCCTGCGGAAAAGTTGGTCCTGATGATTATTTACAAGAGTTTTGGGAGTATACTCCAGAAACAGATAGCTGGATGGCTCGTCCGCCATTTCCTGGTGGAGACCGCCACAAACTATCAGCATTTGGAGTTGAAGGAAAAGCTTATGTAGGAATGGGAACCGACCATGACCATTTAAGAAAAGATTGGTGGGCATATGATCCTTCAACACTCAGTTGGACAGAAGTAGCTTCTTTACCAGGAACTGAACGAACGTCTGCATCTACTTTTGTAATTCAAAGCAGAGCTTATGTAGTTTTTGGTACAAACGGTGGAGTGTTGGATGAATTATGGGAGTACAATCCTTTTTCAGATTCGTGGAATGTAAAGAGCAGTTTTGGAGGAAGTGCAAGACGAGATGGAATTGCATTCACCATTGGTGATACGGCTTACGCAGGTTTAGGAAAAGGTCTTTCAGGGAAAAAACAAAGTTTCTACCGTTATTATCCTGCCGGGCCAGTTAGTGTAGAGGAAAATCAATCGGATTTATTTAAGATTTACCCTAATCCTGTTCAAGAAAGTTCTGTGATTCAGTTCTCAACCTTGGAAGAAGGAAATATGGCAATTTATGATATGAATGGAAAACTCCTTTATCAAAATAGTTTTGCTGCTCAAACTGTTCCATTAGCCATTGATAATTTAAATTCTGGAACGTATTTAGTTTCCATTACCTTGAAAAACTCTCAACAAACAGCTCAGCAGCTAATCACACTACCTTAAATGAAAAAGACATTATTTATTACTACTCTTTTCTGTTCTGCATTGAGCTTTTCGCAAAATGTATGGATTCAAAGAGATCAAGTGAATGGACCTCCTAAATCGGCTTGTGCTTCATTTACAATAAATGACGAAGGATGGGTTGCTACCGGTTATGATGGAATGGAAGACAAACGGTCTATGTATTCGTACGACCTGGAACAAGATGATTGGGATAAAGAAGTTTCTTTAGGAGGCGAAGCTGGAAGTGGACTCAATCGCAAGTCAGCGGTTGGTTTTGCTGTTAAGGAAAAAGGGTATGTTGCTTTAGGAAGTGGAATTGCTGACTATTTCAAAGACGTATGGCAATACGATGATGAAACTAAAAGCTGGACTCAGATGGCAGATTTTGCTGGAAGTGCACGTCGTGGTGCTGTTGCTTTTTCGGTTGACTCTTTGGCCTATGTGGGATCAGGTTTAGATGAAAATGGAGTGACCAATGATTTTTATTCTTTTAATCCAAATACCAATGAATGGGCCTCTGTAAGTGATTTTCCTGGAGATGCTCGTAGAGAAGCTGTAGGTTTTACCATGGGCGGACGAGGTTATTTTGGAACAGGAAGAGGAGATGGTGGATACTACCGTGATTTTTGGGAATATTACCCATTAACAGATAGCTGGAAACAATTAGCCGATTTTCCTGGAACACCTCGAATGGGAGCTTGTGGAACTGCTAATTTCCCATCTGCTTTTGTGATGTTAGGAGAAGATAATTCATTAGAATACAAACAGGATGTCTGGGAATACAACTACTTTGGAAATAGTTGGTCACAACGTGCAGATTTTCCTGGAGAACCACGAAGTCAAGCTGTAGCCTTCACAGTTCAGAATCGGATTTTCTGTGGAACCGGTTATGGAGGGGAATGGTATAATGATTTTTACGAATACGAATACTTTTTATCAGATGGACCCGAGTTGATTGATTTACCTCTCCAACTCTACCCTAACCCAACTAACGGCCCAATCACCCTTTCGTTTGATCATCCAATTTCAGCTTTTCAATATAAAATCATGGATCTAAACGGACGAATTCTCTTGGCTGATAACTACTCAGGAAACAACACCATTCAGTTGGACTTAAGTCAACTGGTACCTTCGACATACTTTATTTCTGTATTAACAGAAGATGGAATTCAAATTACTAAACAGTTTGTTCTTCAATGAAAAAGTACTTTTCCGCAGTAATTTTGTGTCTTTCGCTAATTTCCTGCTCCGAAGAAGTTGAACCAGCTAAAGAAACTGTTTCACCAACCAAAACATCTCCCGAAACAGAACAGATTATTGAAATTGAAAATGATTCAATCTCGTTAAATCCCAAGAAAAATCTGGACAGCATTCCCCCGCTGATGGGCCAGACTATTCCCGAGGAAATAACTTATGAAACTTTTTATACCGAAGATTTAGGCTGGGGCTATCGAATTTTAAAGGATGGACATGCTTTTGTTAACCAACCTCATATTCCTGCCATTCAAGGAAAAAGAGGTTTCTCAACAGAAGAAAAAGCTCAAACCACCGCCGAAGTAATTGCAAACAAAGTAAAAAATGGTATCTCTCCTCCTACTATCAGTCTTGATGAGTTGGAAGAGTTAGGTGTTTTAGACTAATTTTAAATAAGCGGTTTTTTAGCCGTATATACAAACTGAGAGGCAGGAATTAAATATATTTGTAGCCTTCGAATTTACAGGGGATGAAAATTATCATTACAGGAGCCGGAGCCGTAGGTTATCATTTGGCAAAAATGATGGCTAGTGAGTCGCAAGACATCTATTTGATCGACGAAAACGAAGATCGACTCCGCTATGTTCAATCACACATTGATATTCAGGCAATCCATGGAGATGCCAGTTCTGTTGCCGTTTTAAAAGAAGCCAAAATTGAATCATGCGATTTATTAATCGCTGTTACTTCAAGTGAAGAGACCAATTTATTGGTTGCAATTTTGGCTAAAAAGTTTGGTGCAGCACGTACCATTGCCCGAATCAGCAATATGGAATTAAAGCAACCAGAGAATGTAGCTTTAATGAACTCTTTGGGAATTGACACCTTAATTTCTCCTGTAAAATTAGCAGCCGAAGAAATTATTCGACTCGTTAAACACAGTGTATTTACTGACGATCACGAATTTGAGAAAGGAAAACTCACTGTTTTTGGTATTTCCATTGATGAAAGCTCACCTTTGCGTGATAAGTCCATTGTAGAAAGTGCTTATCTCAATCCAGATTTGACATTTAAACCCATTGCCCTTCACCGTGGAGATCAAACCATCATCGTAAGGTCCGATACGGTGATTAAATGCAGTGATATTGTTTATTTTATCTCTAACCGGGATTCAATTGACAAAGTCATTCAGGTTTGTGGTAAAAAATCCTTCGAGATCAAGAACATCATGATTTTAGGAGGAAGTCGAATTGGGGTTTTAACGGCTGAATTGTTAGAGAGCGATTATCACGTAACCCTGGTTGAGAAAAACCGTGATTTATGTGAGAAAATTGCCGGACGCCTTAAGAACACACTCGTACTCAACATTGATGCGCGTGATGTAGAAGCTTTGGAAGAAGAAGGTTTGGATGATATGGATGCTTTTATCGCCGTAACGGGTGATTCAGAGTCTAATATTATGTCTTCACTGGTTGCAAAAAATCATGGTGTTAAGAAAACCATCGCTCGAGTTGAAAATATAGACTACATCCATCTTTCGCAGAACATTGGAATTGATACACTGATCAACAAAAAGATCATTGCGGCCAGCAACATTTTTAAATATGTTCGAAAAGGAGATGTAAGTGCCATTGCCAATTTAAATGGAGTTGAGGCTGAAATCATCCAGTTCATTGTAAAACCTGACTCTCCAGTGACCAAATTGCCGATTAATCGTTTAGGTTTTCCTAAAACCGCAAATATTTCGGGAGTTGTAAGAGGTGACATTGGTTTTATTCCCTTTGGAAATTTCCAAATGCGAGCAGGAGACAAAGTGGTCGTCTTTTGCTTGACGAAATCCATCAATAAAATTGAAAAGTACTTCGCTTAGATGCCGAAAAAACTGATCAATACCAACGTTACCGTCCATGTTATTGGAAGTCTTTTAACCATTATGGGGGTTTTACAACTCCCTTCTATCGCTTTTTCCATTTATTACGGAGAGGACGACTTAATTCCTTTTATCACTTCTACCCTTCTTACTCTTGGAATTGGTTTGGGTTTAAAATACTATACCCGAAGTAGTAAAGATGCTGAGATTAAGAAACGAGATGGGTACTTTATTGTCACCATGGGATGGATCGCCATGGCTATTTTTGGAACGCTCCCTTATTTAATCGGTGGGTACATTCCAGACGTTTCGGATGCCTTTTTTGAAACCATGTCAGGTTTAACAACCACCGGAGCCACAGTTTTAGATGATATTGAAAGCCTTCCACATGGAATTTTATTCTGGCGATCAATGACACAGTGGATTGGTGGAATGGGAATTATCGTTTTAACCATTGCCATCTTACCTCTTTTAGGAATTGGTGGAATGGAATTGTTTGTGGCAGAAGCTCCTGGTCCAACTAAAGATAAAATTCATCCCAGAATTAAAGAAACAGCCAAGCGTTTATGGGCTATTTACCTCATTTTAACCTTCTCAGAAACCATCATTCTACTGTTTTGTGGAATGAACTTTTTTGATGCCATTAATCACGCTTTAACTACCAATTCAACCGGAGGTTTCTCAACAAAACAAGATAGTGTTGCAGCTTTTAATTCACCCGTTATTGAGTACGTTATTGTATTGTTCATGTTCCTGGCGGGAACTAACTTCACTTTGCTTTATTTTGGTTTTAAAGGGAAGTTTACCAAATTTTGGAAGAATGATGAGTTTAAATGGTATTTGGGTGCTGTATTACTCCTAATCGCCGTTATTACTCCTATTGTATTAGTTGAAACCGGGCAACCCTTCTTAAAAGTTTTTAGAGATACCACCTTTCAGGTTGTAAGTATGATCACCACTACAGGATATGCTACTGCTGATTATACGCTATGGGGTTCATTGGCTACTTTCTTCTTCTTCCTACTCTTGTTTTCCGGGGCCTCTGCAGGTTCAACTTCTGGTGGAATCAAGATTATCCGAATTGTAGTTTTAATGAAGAATGGTTTTCTTGAATTTAAAAAACGTTTACATCCTAATGCAGTTATTCCCGTTCATCTGAATAAACGAACTGTCCCTAACCACATTATTTACAACTTATTGGCCTTTATATTTCTTTACCTTTTTGTCTTTGTCTGCGGATCGATTATCATGACCGCTTTGGGAGAGAATTTTGAAGTTGCCCTTTCTTCTACTGCAACATCTTTAGGAAATGTTGGACCGGGAATTGCCGAAGTTGGACCAGCACATACCTTCTCACACATTCATCCGGTTGGAAAATGGGTAATGTCCTTTTTAATGTTGTTTGGTCGATTGGAATTGTTCACTGTGGCCTTGCTCTTCACCCCTTATTATTGGCGAAGAAACTAGTTTTTCAACAGTCCAAAATCCTCGTCAAAGTGGATAACTTTTAATTCTTCAAGCAAATAAATAACGTAGATTTGTGAGGATGCTTACTCCCAAAAAAATACTAAAAGAGGTATTTGGTTATGACCAATTCCGCCCCAACCAGCTAGAGGTCATTGAACACACACTCAGTGGGCAGGATTCTATTGTCATTATGCCCACCGGAGGAGGAAAATCAATCTGTTATCAAGTTCCTGCACTCATCTTTGGCAAGATGACCATTGTGGTTTCTCCACTCATTTCTTTAATGAAAGATCAGGTGGATGCATTAACCGCTAACGGTGTAAAATGTGCTTACATCAATAGCACTTTGGGAGAAGTAGATCGCCGAGTAATTCTCGATCAGGCGATGTCAAACCAATTGGATTTACTTTACCTCTCACCAGAGACTTTTGTTCATTTTTATGATCAGTGGATTCATCAACTTCCCATTTCTTTGGTTGCAATTGATGAAGCACACTGTGTTTCAAGCTGGGGACATGATTTTAGACCGGAATACCGACAAATCAAAGCTATCCGGGAAAAGTGTCCTAACATTCCTTTTGTTGCCTTAACAGCAACAGCTGATAAACTGACACGGAGAGACATTCAAGAGCAATTAGGACTGCAGACCCCTGAATTGTTTTTAAGTTCGTTTAACCGTCCTAATTTAAGTTTAGCAGTACGTTCTCAAATTCCCAAAAAGAAGAAACAAGTAGAAATTCTAAACTTCATTCGTTCCAGACAGGATGAATCAGGAATTGTGTATTGCCTTTCAAGAAAAGAATGCGAAAGTTGGTCTGATTTTTTAAACGATAACGGCATAAGCAGTCGTTTTTATCATGCTGGAATGTCTGCCGAGAGCAGAGATGCGGTTCAGGAAGGATTCATAGAAGATGCTTACCAGGTTATTTGTGCTACCATTGCTTTTGGAATGGGAATTGACAAGCCCAATGTTCGTTGGGTTATTCACAACAACCTTCCTAAAAATGTGGAGGGATATTATCAGGAAATTGGCCGTGCCGGACGTGATGGTTTACCATCAGACACCATCTTATATTACAATTACAGGGACGTTGTTTTACTCAACGATTTCATCAAAGACAGTCCTAATAAAGATGTCTATCAGGAAAAGATAAAACGAATGCTTCATTATGCAGAAGCTTCTTCCTGCCGACGAATTGTGCTCCTCTCCTACTTTGGAGAACATAATTTACAAAACTGTGGTAACTGCGACATCTGTAAAAACCCACCCGATTTTATTGATGGAAAAATCATTGCTCAAAAAGCACTTTCAGCCGCCCATCGCTCGGGACAAGCTGTTGGAATAAACTTACTTATCAATGTTTTACGGGGAGCTCAAACCATGGAATTATTTGAGCGGAATCTTCATAAAATAAAGACTTACGGAGTCGGTAGTGAATACAGCTTTGCTGAATGGCAACATTTCATCAATCAACTCATTAACCTGGGGATTATGGAAATTGCCTATGATCAGAAACTCCACTTAAAAATCACTTCTTTAGGAGAAGAGGTTCTCAAATCCAATGTAGAAGTGAAACTCTCTTTACCAGTTGATAAAAAAACTGAAACCAAGAAAAAAACACCGGCAAAAGGTCCAAAACCTTCTTCAGAGATAGTGGACAAGCTTAAAACCTTCCGTAAAGAACTGGCCAGTAAAAACCGGGTGCCGGCTTACGTTATCTTCAATGACGCCACCTTAGAGGATTTGCTTTTGAAAAGACCAAAAAATCTCATGGAACTAGTGGATGTTCATGGAATGGGAAAAGTGAAAATTGAACGTTTTGGACAAGAACTCTTGGACATTTTGTCGCAAGAGGAATCAGCTCCAACCAAAAAATTAAGTACAACCGAAGAAACCTTCTTACTTTACGAAAAAGGCTTGAATTTGGAGCAAATGGCCAATGAACGAAAGGTAAGTGAGCCAACAATCGTCAACCATCTTATTAAGCTTTACGAAGAAAAAAAGAAAGTTGATTTATTCCGTTACATCTCCGAGTATGAAGTCAATCAGGTTAAAGAAGTTCGGCAAAAGCTAAAAGGGACCCATCAGCTCAAACCTGTTTACGATGCTTTAAAAGGTAATATAGATTATAATAAAATATCCATGGCTTATGCCATTCTGGATCAGTACGAATACTAGTCTTCTTTCTTACCTCCTGACAATAAAATTGCTGCGGAACGAGTCGCAGGAAACTGAGCAAAAATAATCATTAGAATCACCGTAATAGGAACACAGAGGAACATTCCGGCAATTCCCCATAAACTACCCCAAAAAGCTAAGGCTACAATTACCGTTAAGGGACTCAAATTCAATCGATCTCCCAACACTTTCGGTTCAATAATGTTTCCAATAATCAACTGAACGGTTGACAATAAAGAAACCACCAAAACAGCATCCAAATACCCTTCAAATTGAATTAAGGCGATTAGAGTTGGAAAAAGGACTCCTAAAAAAGGTCCGATGATCGGGATGTAATTGAACAGGAAGATTAAAAAAGCCCATAAGATGGCAAAATCAACGCCAATGGAGATTAAAATAACGTAGGCAATGACTCCTGATATCAGACACAAAAAGGTTTTGAGTGACAGGTAAGAATGAATGGATTCATCAATCTTTTTAGTCGTTTCAGTAAAACTTTCCATGCGCTCTTTATCCTTAAAAATCAAACGCATCTTTTTAGGAAAAATACTTTGCTCCAAAATCAAAAAGATCACATAAATAATCACCATTGAGATGGTTGATATCAAATTAACCGATGAATTTAATAACTCAGTCATCATGGTAGGTACATCCATGTCATGAATAACTTCATCTACCGAAAAAGGAAGATTATAATCAGTTGAAGCTGATTCGGTAAACGCTAGAATGTTATCATGATACTTGGGGTAAACTTCTACAAACTCCTCAAAATTATCCACAACCATTATTCCCAAAAAACCAACTGATAAAGCAAAAATATGAGCTGCTATCACCCATTGCAACCACCACGGAATATTTTTACTCCCCAGCTTAATACGGCTAATGGGTTTACGAATGGCATTCAGTAAATACCAGGCCACTAAACCTAACACAAAAGGAATGAGAAGATTCTTTCCAAAATAAAGTGCCATCAACACCAAAGTGATGATGAGTAAACTGTTGGCGATTTTACGTGAGTCCATAAAAAAGTGAAGTTACAAATTATATATGGCTCGGTATAAACACTCAACTTTAAAAATTCTTTACTTTTGAACAAACAAAATTTAAACGTATGAAACTTTACAAATTGCTTTTGGTATTTGGTCTTGGATTAACAATGGTAGCCTGTGGCGGCGGTGAAGCGGCTGAGGGAGCTGAAGGAACTACTGATTCAACAGAAGTTAGTCAGGAAGATGGCGAAGAAGGAAAGGACAAGTGTGACAAAAAGAACTGTAAAAAGAAATGTGATAAAGACAAGGATTGTTCTAAAAAAGATTGCGAAAAATCATGTTCAGCAAAAGATGGAGATTCTACCGAAACTTCAGCTGGATGCGAAGCTGGTGCTTGTGAGGCAGGAGCATGTGAAGCCGGAGCTTGCGAGGCTGGTGCCTGCGAAGGAGGCGAATAAATTGAACTTTTTATAATTACTAAAGCTCCCTTTTCGGGAGCTTTTTTTTTATATTTAGCTTATATGGATAAAAAACAAATTGTACAAGACTGGCTCACTCGATACACCGGTACACAACTAGAAGACTTCGGAGATTACATCTTACTGACCAATTTTAATAGTTACCTCGAACATTTTGCGGAAACGTACAATGCCGAAATCATTGGAAAAGATAAAGCCATGCCAACGGTTACTGCTAATGGCATCACCTTTATCAACTTCACCATGGGAAGTCCAAATGCGGCTACAATAATGGATCTTTTGGGTGCTATTGAGCCCAAAGCCTGTCTATTTTTGGGAAAATGTGGCGGATTGAAGAAAAAGACCCAAATTGGAGATTTGATTTTACCCATTGCTGCCATTAGAGGTGAAGGAACCTCCAATGACTATTTCCCACCAGAAGTTCCGGCCTTACCTGCATTTACACTGCAAAGAGCCGTTTCAACAACCATTCGTGACTTTGGACGCGATTATTGGACAGGTACCGTTTACACCACTAACCGTAGAGTATGGGAACATGATGAAGATTTTAAAGATTACCTCCGTCAAACTCGTGCCATGGCTATTGATATGGAAACCGCTACCCTATTCATTACGGGATTTGCGAACAAAATTCCTATGGGAGCGTTGTTACTCGTCTCCGATCAACCTATGATTGCAGAGGGAATTAAAACCTCGAAAAGTGACGCCATGGTGTCTAAAAACTATGTGGCCGAGCATATCTCAATTGGAATTAAATCATTGGAAGAGATAAAAAACAACGGAACATCCGTTAAACACCTCCGATTCCCTTATTCAGAAGAATAAATATCAATCATTGCCCCAAACCCTATTGCATGGAAAAATCAAAAAACAGAAGAGAATTTTTAAAAGTTGGTACAATTGGAAGTATCGGTTTAGTGACTACCACTATGGCTTGTGCTTCAGAAACAACAACTGAAGAGCATGATTCTATACAAGCAGAAGGAGAAACTTCTGCAAAAGAAATAAATAAACCCATTGTGGTTTCTACCTGGAATCACGGATTGGATGCCAACAAAGCAGCTTGGAAAGTCTTAGATGAAGGAGGTTCGGCCTTAGATGCTGTTGAACAAGGAGTAAGAGTAACTGAATCTGATCCTGAAAACGGAAGCGTCGGCTTAGGTGGGAGACCAGATAGAGATGGAAATGTGACTTTGGATGCTTGTATTATGGATCATCAAAACGAATGTGGATCGGTAGCCTTTCTGCAGCACATTGAAAATCCTATTTCAGTTGCACGTAAAGTGATGGAAGATACACCACATGTTATGTTGGCAGGACAAGGAGCTTTAGAGTTTGCCCTGGAAAAAGGATTTAAGAAGACCAACCTTCTCACCGAAAAGTCAAAAGAAGAATGGGAAAAATGGTGTGAGGAATCGAAATATAAGCCCATCATCAACCGTGAAAACCATGATACTATTGGAATGTTAGCGTTGGATAAGGAAGGAAATCTTTCTGGAGCCTGTACTACCAGTGGTTTAGCTTATAAACTCCACGGGCGTGTTGGAGATTCTCCGATTATTGGGGCTGGATTATTCGTTGACAATGAAGTTGGAGCGGCTTGTGCTACAGGAGTTGGAGAAGCAGTTATTCGAATTGCAGGAAGTGCCATTGTGGTTGAATTAATGCGTCAGGGAAAAAGTCCACAAGAGGCTTGTGAAGAAGCGGTCAACAGAATTATTAGTAAGCATAAAAACGTCGAGGACATGCAAGTTGGATTCATCGCCTTAAATAAGACCGGAGAATATGGTTGTCATGCCATTTACAAAGGATTTAACATTGCTCGAAGAGATCAACAAGATGAAGGAATGGTCGATTCTACTTACGAAAACGAATAATTCTCTTTATTTCTGTTTATGACCATAAGAAAAACCGTTTTTTTCTTTGTTTTAGTCACACTATTTTCCTGTGGAGGTGATCAAAACAATGCCATTTCCCCTGCTTATATTCGAGATGCAGATAGTTTACACCTCATTCCCTTCCCTTCCGAAGTAGTAAGTAAAGAAGGCTATTTTTGCTGGAATCAATCCACCATCATACAAACAGAAGAATTTCCTTCAGAAGGTGACTATCTCAAGCAATTGGTAGAGGGATCATCTGATTTTAAGGTTCAACTGAACACAAAAATTGATGAATCAGATACCCCAAAGGTGATTTTAGAAAGCTCCCATCCAGGACAAGAAGCTGAATTTCATACCCTACACATTTCAGAAAATGAAATCCGAATTGCAGCTCCAAAGGCCGAGGGAATTATGCGAGGAATCCAAACCCTTCGTCAATTATTCATGGATGCTTTTCATCACAAGGAAAAACGATCATCCTGGTATTTACCAGCTTTGGAAATAACCGACAGACCCAAATTTAGGCATAGGGGGCTTTTATTGGATGTTTGCCGTCATTTCTTTGATAAAGAAGTAGTGATGAAATACATCGACATGCTGGCATTTTATAAAATGAATGTGCTCCATTTCCATTTAACCGAAGATCAAGGCTGGCGAATGCCCATCGACAAATACCCTAAGCTCAATGAAATTAGTTCTTGGAGAATTGAGAAAGACGGTACAAAATATGGCGGATTTTATTCCAAAGAAGATTTAAAAGAAATAGTCGCTTACGCCAATGAACGGCATATCACCATCATCCCGGAAATTGAACTTCCAGGTCATGCTCAGGCGGCTTTGGCTGCTTACCCTCAATATTCCTGTAGTCAAGGTCCCATTGAGGTAGCGAATGACTGGGGTGTTTTTAAAGAAATTTATTGTGCTGGGAATGATAGCACTTTTGCCTTTTTAGAGGATATTTTACTCGAGGTTATGGAAATTTTCCCTTCTGAATACATTCATATTGGCGGAGATGAAGCTCCTAAACTACGTTGGGAATACTGTGGTCAGTGTCAACAAAGAATTAAAGAAGAAGGTCTGGCAGACGAACATGAATTGCAAAGCTATTTTATTCGACGAATTGAACGTTTTTTGAATAAACATGATCGTAAACTCATTGGATGGGATGAAATTTTGGAAGGTGGCTTATCTGAAAATGCTACTGTTCAAAGCTGGCGCGGAATCGATGGAGGTAAAAAAGCAGCAAGCATGGGGCACGACGTCATCATGTCTCCTACCTCTCACTGCTATTTAGATTATGGTTTGGATGCTATTGACCTTCAAAAGATTTATTCATTTAATCCACTAGACAAAATTCCACTCTCGTCTCAGACACATATTCTAGGAGCCGAATGTAATATGTGGACCGAGCATGTTCCGGATGAGAAAGATCTAGACTCTAAGGTTTTCCCTCGAATGATTGGGTTGGCAGAAGTATTATGGTCGGGACCTGGAACCCATGATTTTGAAGATTTTTACGGTCGTTTAGATCAACATTTTTCTTTACTTTCCTCCTATTCTGTACAATACGGTAGAGCTTGTATTGGAAGCAGTATTGATTTAAATTTTGATGAAGACACGATTGAGATTATTCTTCACAAAGAACTTCCAGACCTTAAAGTAAAATACATGTGGGTAGGTAAATCCAGTAAATACACGAACTACACCTCTCCCATTCCTTTAAAAAACTCAGGACAACTTAAAATTCAAGTTTTTAAGGACAATAAAGAATATGGTGATCCCATTTTCCAGGATTTTGTTTTTCATGATGGATTAAACAAAAAGGTACGTTATTTCACTGATTATAATGAATGGTACACAGGAAATGGCAAAAAGAATTTGGTGGATGGTAAAACAGGATCAGACAATTTTAGAGATGGAAACTGGCAAGGCTTTTGGGGACAAAACATAGACGTTATCATTGATTTGGGATCGCCAACTGATGTTAGCAGTATAAAAGCTAACTTTTACCAATATGCCAATTCATGGATTTTCTTTCCAAAAGAAGTCCTAGTTCAATATGCCAATACCAAATCAACAGAGAATCAATACGATTGGACACCTTTTGGGCAGGCATTCAATTCAAGAATCATAATGGACAATACAAAGCAGAAAAAAACCTTTGGTCCAGAATCTAGAACGAGTCCCATAAAAATGAGGTATATTCGGTTCCAAGCTACAAGCATAGGAAAGGTTCCGGCAGGACATGACGCCGAGGGATCTGACTCCTGGCTATTCATTGACGAAATAATCATTAAGTAATGGACATTGAACTTTGTATTGACTCACAAGACAGTTGTTTAGCGGCTCGTAAATTTGGTATTAAACGAGTAGAATTGTGCTCAGCTCTTGAAGTAGGCGGGCTCACCCCCTCTTACGGACTAATACAACGTTGTAGTAGCATAAAAGAAGTAGAAATCCATTGTATGATTCGCCCAAGACCAGGAGATTTTGTTTATACAGTAGCTGAAAAACAACTCATGCTCATGGATATAATGGCTGCTGGAAGCGCAGGAGCTAAAGGAGTAGTTTTTGGACTTTTAACTCACCAAAATGAAGTGGATGTTCCGGCCATGCAAGAAATGTGCGATTTCGCTCGACAAATGAACTTAGAAGTCACCTACCATAGAGCTTTTGATCTTATACCGAATAAAGAAAAAGCCTTGAATGACCTCATCAATATTGGTTGTACCCGAATTTTAACATCAGGTGGAGAACGAAAGGCCATTGACGGTTTAAATACCATTAAACAAATGGTGAATCAAGCTGCCGGAAGAATTCAAATCATGGCTGGCTCAGGAGTTAGTAGTTCCAATGTTTCAACCCTTTACCAAAGTGGTATTGATGCTATTCATTTTACAGCTCGTAAAGCAGAATTGGTTCAGGATAATCTGGGATTTGGAACAAAATATATTGTAGATGAACAAAAGATTATGGGTATTTTGTCTGTCCCAACTAAATAACTCTAAGAATCAACTTTTGTGAAACACCTCCTCTTCTCTTTATTACTGCTTCTCAAACTGATTTCTTTTGCTCAGCTTGAGCAAATCAATCTTCATCAAAACTGGGAATTTCGCCAGGTAGGAACTGAAAAATGGTATATGGCACAGGTTCCGGGAACGGTTCATACAGACTTATTGGCCAATACCTTAATTGAAGATCCTTTTAAAGCCGGACAAGAGGAAAAGCTAAAATGGATTGAATACGAAGATTGGGAATATCGAACTTCTTTTGAGGTATCACCTGATTTGGCTCAAATGGAAAACATTGAGTTAGTCTGCGATGGCTTAGACACCTATGCTACCATTTATATCAATGACCAAATCGCGGGCTATTCTTCCAACATGTTTTTACAACAACAGATTCCGATTAAGGCTCTTTTAAAATCTGGAAAAAATGATCTTCAAATTGTGTTCCAATCACCCATCAACAAAAAGAAGGATGAAGCTTTAAAGAGTGGTCATCAACTACCGGCGGGAAGTGAAAAAGAAGAAGTAAACGTTTCACCATATGTTCGAAAAGCGGCTTATCAGTTTGGATGGGACTTTGCTCCGCGATTTGTAGGTTGTGGTATTTGGCGGCCTATTTACATTCGGGCATGGAACTCGGTCCGTATTGCAGATGTTCATGTTCAGCAAAAAGAATTGACCAAAAGTCGTGCGATAGTAAATTTGGCCATTGAATTGGACGGAACGAACCCCAAGGGAACTTACCTCCTTAAGTGCGATGATCTTGAACAGAAAGTCAACTACAAATCAACCTCTGACACCCTTAATCTAACTTTAGAAATTAACAACCCTGAACTCTGGTATCCAAATGGATATGGCGATCAAAAAATTTACACTAAAACAATCTCCCTCTATAAAGGGAAAAAACTGATCGATCAAAAAGAAGTACGCTTTGGATTAAGAGAAATTGAATTAATAAACCAAAAAGATGAATTTGGAACCTCTTTTTACTTTAAAGTAAATGGCGAAGACGTTTTTTGTAAAGGAGCTAATTACATTCCACAAGATGTTTTTCTTCCTTGTGTTAAGGACAAGCAGTATCGAAAGCTTCTAATTCAGGCCAAAGAGGCTAATATGAACATGATTCGTGTTTGGGGTGGCGGAGTGTATGAAAAGGACCTTTTTTATGATCTATGTGATAGTTTGGGATTAATGGTTTGGCAAGATTTCATGTTTGCCGGAACGGTTTATCCTCCTACCTATCAATTCCGAAATCAAGTTGCTGACGAGGTTCGATACAATATCAAACGTTTACGAAACCACCCTTCCTTGGCTATTTGGTGTGGCAATAATGAAATTGAAGTAGCCTGGCACAATTGGGGTTGGCAAAAACAATACAATTATTCACAAAAAGACTCTGTTGAACTCTGGAACAATTATAAGCTCATTTTCCATGAAATGATTCCACAGTTCATTCAACAACTCGATTCACAAAGACCCTATACACCTACTTCTCCTTTAAGTAATTGGGGAACGGCAGAAAACTTTAAGCATTCAAGTATGCACTATTGGGGTGTATGGCATGGAGGAGATCCTTTAGAGGCTTATCACGATAATGTTGGCCGATTCATGGTTGAATATGGTTTCCAGTCTTACGCTTCTTATGAATTACTAGCGCAGTATTTAGGAGATGACCTGACTTTAAATGCTAAAAGTGTTCTTGATCGGCAAAAGAGTTATGTAGGAAATTCCATGATTGAACAAAACATTCAAAAATACTATGGCTCAATTGACAATTTTAAAGATTGGATAATTGCCAATCAAAATGTGCAGGCTTATGCTATGAAACAAGCCATTCAAGCACACAGAAAATCATCTGGCTACTGTATGGGATCTTTGTTATGGCAGTTGAACGATTGTTGGCCGGGAGTTTCCTGGAGTATCATTGATCATTCAGGACAACCGAAAAAAGCCTATTCCGAAGTTCAAAAACAATTCTCTCCCGTTATAGTCGTAGTAGATTCTTTGGATGATGAGATTCATTTTACTGCTCTATCTGATAAATCCGAAGCTTTTAAGGGAGAACTTAAGGTTTCCTTAGTCGACTTTAATTCTAATGAAACACTTAGGGACTTTAAAACTTCTCTATCATTGGATCGACATGAGCCCAAAATGGTTTTAAGCATAAAAAAGGATAAATTGCCCAAAGGATTTACTCCAAACTCTGCTTACCTAAGCTACCAAATCCAGACACAAAAAAGTGAGGAAGTCATTTTTAGTGATTTTTTCTTCTTTTGCCCTCCAAAAAATCGCCCAATACAATTCGACTAGGGAATTTACCGTAGAATAATTTTGAAGCACTATCCTATCTTTCGATTTGTAAATCGAATTCAAGAAAAGATGAAAAAAATTATTCTTTCCATTGCATTAGTTGCCCCTTTAGTACTAATTAGTTCTTGTAAAAAAAGTGGTGAGCCAGAACCTGATTCATCGGCAAGTATTACCCTTCCTGAATCTTATCTCGTCATTGAATCGGATTCATTTTACCTAAATACCAGTTCCGTTCAACCCGACCCGAACTTTAATCGACATCAAATTAATTTTAGCTCAAAGGCTCAATTCAGCGAAAGTGCAAACGATGGAAATACACCATCTACTTTTTCATTGGTCATGACGCATAAAGTTAAACCAACAGCTTCCGCAAATCCAACATTCACTGATTCCAGATTTCCAGAAGAAACTGATGTGATAAACTTTTATTTTAGCTTCTTTACTGGCACCGGTCATGCACTGGAGAATAAAAATTACCTTTCCCCTTCAAGCGGAACTATGAATTATACCATTGAAAGCGGAAAATTCACATCAACTTTGACGGAATTAACACTGTCCAATGAAGCTGATGCGTCAGAGAACATTACCCTTAATAGCGGATACGTTAAAATAGACTGGTAAGCTTTTGATAAATAAAGGTTTATTATTTCTTTAAAGAACTGTCTCAGAAAACGGTGATTTACTATATTCGTCTCTTTCAATTGCCCAAAAATTAAATAACAACCGCTATGAGGAGATCTTTTTTAACCGTTCTTTTGCTCCTTCCCTTATTTACAAATTTATCTTTTGCTCAATGTAATGGTTATGAGCCTTTGTGTGAAAAAAAATATGATGAAGTTGCTTATTTAACGACACACAATGCTTACAATAATACAGAAATGGGCTTTGACTTTACCAATCATCATTACAGTATTACACAACAGTTAAATGCAGGTGTGCGAGCTTTAATGATCGATGTATATGACCTGGATGGTGTTCCAACCGTTTACCATGGACTTTCGCTATTTGGCACTCAACCTTTAACAGCTAATTTAACCGAGATAAAAAACTTCTTAGATACTAATCCCAATGAGGTAGTTACCATCATTTTTGAATGTTATGTCACTGCGAATCAAATTGAAGGTGCTTTGACAACCGTAGACCTAATGCCATATCTTTTTGAAAAGGGAAGTGATGACTGGCCTACCCTACAACAAATGATTGATGATGAAAACCGTTTGGTTATTTTCACAGATTCCGAAGATGCCTCAGCTGATCAAGGCTGGTTCCATCATGTTTGGACACACGCTGTTGAAACTCCTTTTACTTATTACAATGTTGATGAATTTGATTGCGAATTCAACCGTGGTGACCCTGACAATGATCTTTTTATATTGAACCATTTTGTGACAGATGAAAGTTTAGGGATAGGCGTAGAATCACAGGCTGAAATTGCTAATGCAAATCCGTTTTTCATCGATCGATGTGATGAATGTGAAACTATAACCGGTAAATTCCCAAACTTTCCTACTATCGACTTTTACAGTATTGGAGATGGGCTGGCTGTAGTTAATGCGCTAAATGATTTAGGAGATTTAGGACTTGAAACTAACGCTACTATTGACCTTAAGGTATGGCCAAATCCAGCAAATAATCAAATTAACCTCTTCCTCGATAAATTTGACGCTAGCTTAAACTGGAAATATGAATTGTATGATTTAAGAGGAACTTTAGTTCTATCCGATCATATTGATCAAGCCCAAACCGTAATTAACACTGACCAACTCAAAAAAGGAATTTATACACTAAGTATTTCTTCGGCTCAATCACATTTGAATCATCAAAAGCTTTGCATTCAAAAATAGCCCGTTAGGAAACTCTTTATAGCGCTTACCGTTTCTTTTTGCTATTTTGGAATTATAGTAATAAGACGACATCACACTATCGACTGAACAGACAAAATGGAATTGAAGACCGAACACCTTAGATTTGAAAATAAACTTAAAGAACTTTCAGGACACGTCTTGATGAATGTAGAATATTTGGAAATTGATTATCAATTAGAAGAACCTTCTTACAAAACGCAATACGAAAACATTCATTCTGTTGACTTTTCTATTCTTATAACTACCAACCAGGGGCATGTTGAATTTTTCTGGGATGATCAGTTTTTTCAATATGGTGTTGGGGCTCGAATTAATAAACCAACAGTTTTTTCCAATTATAAAAAGTGGAATATTAATCATGACGGACTTTGGTCAGGTCTGGTAGGTTCTACTATTGAAACTATTCAAGTAGACTGGGAAACTGTAAAAATCTTCACTGAAAATTCAGTAGGAACAGAATATCTATACCCTCAGAGTATTCGTATTGATTTTGAGAATCAAAACTCCATTTTTATTAGTGCAGCAGAATTTTTGAGTGAAAAGGATAAAACCGTTCAGGGATTTTGCGACAACCTAACAGTGACCAACAGTGAATCCATTGCCCGCGAAGTCAAAATGATTCATTAAAAATAGATTAAAGCGTATCCGAATACATTTGCTCAATTAGCACCTCAGATTCCTTCCCTGCTACCGAATAACCTTTATCAGGAGCGTTTCCGCTTATGTCCTCTAAGCTCCACCCATTAATAAAGGCTCCCTCAAACCATACCTTTTCGCTAAATGCTTCTAAGAACCCTTGAATTAGGTTTGCCTGGGCTGTTTCATTCAGTTCATGGTCTAGTTCTTCATTCCAGGGTTGCTCTCCAGCAAAATCGATACTCTTATATCCTATTTCAGTAAAAATAACCGGACGAATTTCAGAAGCTGAAATACTAATTAAATCACTGTGCACTTCTGTTTCCCAAAAAGAAATCACATCCTCCACGGAAGGAGTTTGAGATAGAGATACAGAATAATCTGCACGAATACCAATATAATCTAACTCGTTCCAAAATGGAATGTCATCATAATTTAAACGATGAGCTGAATAAGTCAATTTCCCATCAAATTCCATGCGGCAAGTATCAATTAAAAACTCCCAGTAATCTGGACGGTTTTCTACAAAAAATTCCATGTCCGATCCCAAAGAAAGTAATTCTGCTCCCTTTTCTTTAGCCATGACCGCATAGTGAACAACAAATTCCTTATAGCTTTTTTCAAACTTCTCCCAATTCGCTTCTGATCCGGCATCGTATGATCTGGATTCTCTACCATCGGCAAAAAACAAACGAGGGTAAATCATCACCTTCATTCCATTTTCGTGGGCCCAATCAATTTGTTTTTCAATTCCGGCACTTCTCTCCCCCCAATTCATTCCAGCTAGATTATGATTAACCACATGCAAATCAGGATAAACAATTCCCAAAGGATAAACAGATATAGCGTTGGCATTAACGGCTACAATAGGATCAAACTTATCAGCTTCAACAGCCGAAGAAACCGGATCAACTCCAATTCCTTTCAATGAAAAATCCAGTTGTTTAGGTTCAACAGGTACAGGAGTCTTGTCTTTGTAGCAAGATGTTAACAATAAAGTTCCTAGAAAAAAGAAGATTAAAGTCGAATTTTTCATCAACTCAAATGTAAGATAAACCAGTTTAAAATCCTATTGCATTTTAAGGTGATAGTTTAAAAGCCATTTTCATTGGCATAAGCCTGCCATTTATCACTATAGCTCTTAAACATCTCATCTGGTAAGATTTCGTAAAGTTGATTCAGCAAACTGATATGAATTTTGTGATAATCTTTAGATGCTGGCTTTTTACGTAAATCGTAATACGAATTACCATTGTTATCAAATTCAGGAAGTTTACTCTTTAAAGCTACAATTCCCTTATCAAATAACTCTTTTGCCAATGGATCTTCACTGTAAACATGGTATTTATGCATGGCTATTAAAATGGACAACATTCCATTTAACACCATTGGACTTTCATTGTTGCGCTTTGGATATTCACAATACCACCAACTATCATCAGATAGTTTTTTTGTTAAACCACCTTCAGTAACCGGAATGGTGAACGAATACAAAGAGCTTTGAGCAGCATCCAGATACTTTTGATCTTGTGTATGCTCATGCGCTAGTTTGAGTGCCAAAATGACTCTTGAATTTGCCAATCCACATCTCCATGGTGCCTGTTCATCATAAGCCAACAAATAAAAGTCACAAGTATAATAAGTTGCATCTCCCTCAATGGTTCTGTGATCCATTAACCAATCAATGGTATTGTTGAAATACGTTAAACTTTCTCCATCCCCATTTTCTTTATAAGCCTCATAATAATCAATAGACTGAGTTGCAATAAAGAGCGGATTTCGCTGATAACCTATATGTGTGTCGTATTGATATCCGTAATAAAAGAACTGAACTCCATTGACATCTTCAATGGGCTTTAGCTTCATGTGAAAAAACACCTTTTTGTTGTAAACGAAAGCTGTTCCTCCTATAGCAATAATCAACAAAGCATTCAAAGCATACTTCTTGGAACGTTTCATCGCTGCCATTGCGATATTGATCAGGAATAGTCCCCCCGCAGCATAAGCGATGATCTTAATCATCAAATACGTCATAGCCCTCATGTCCAACATCTTTTGGTCGTACATGTTGATCTCTTCTAAACTAAGTTTAAGCTGTTTTAATTGTTCGACCTTCTCAGCCATTACCGAACTCATATAATGAAAAGTTCCAGCAATGATTAAAAGAGCAATTGCTCCCAAAAAGAATGCCCAGCTCAAGATTCGATTAATCTTGTAAAATTTATCCGTCGAAGTAGATTCCATAGTAGCTCTATTAAGTCGCCTAAATTAGCTAAATATTCGGTACGATACTATTTCTCATTTTTTTGATTCAAAAAAGAGAAAAAATTGAAATTCAGATAGCTATAATGCTGAAAAAAAGGAAGTAAAAAACAGATTTTGAAGAGCTTTTTAAATCTCCCTAACTTTGAAAACCTACCTTTCTCACTGAAAGTGAGAAGGTTAAAAATATTCCGTAGTTTAAAATGATTCTACGCAATTTTATGTTAAATTTATTAAAACTTTCTGGCTGTCGTTGAATGTCTAATATAGTTACTATCATTGGTGAATTTCGGGCTATCTTTGATCGAGATAGAATCTGCATGTATTATCATGGGGATTTTGATGATCGTTTTACGGATAAGCTCATTTCTATTGCCAACTATGATGTCGCTAAAAAGACAAAAAGAAGGATGGCATTTTTGATTTCGGAAAGTTTTCAAAACATCATTCGACATGGAGATAACGAACTTGGGAATAAACATTCAGGTTTATTTGGAGTTCGCGGAGTAGATCCTTTTTTACACATTTTTTCTTCTAATGTTATTACCCGTGAGTCCTATATTTACCTTGATGAGAGCATCTCTAACCTCAATCGTTTGGATGATGATGAATTAAAGGAACATTACCGTACTGTACTCAATGAAGGAAAACTGACGGATAAAGGTGGTGCCGGATTGGGATTGATTGAAATGGCTAAAAAATCTCGACGTCCTATCCAAACACAATTCATTGATTTAAACGATGAGTTGTATGCTTTCAATCTACAAATAGACCTCATTGTTGACGAAGAGGCTCCGGCCGAACAGTTGGCTAATCCAATGGTCATTAATGACAATCGTAAGCTCTACGATCTTATAACAGGTCACAATATTTTGTTTGTTTACAAGGGTGAATTCAGTCAGGACTTAATTGGTCCAATGATTAAATTGCTAGAAAACAATGGTAATACGGAGAATTCCTCAATGGGCTTCAAAATTTACACCATGGCCATTGAAATGATGCAAAATGTTTCCAGTCATGCTGCAGCTTCATTTGGTCGTCAAAATGGACTATTTCTTATTTCTCACACCGACAGTGGGTATTACCTCTGTACCGGAAATTACATTGAAGGAGATGGGAAGGAAATTCTGGCGAAAGCCGATGAGCTTAATCAACTATCCAAAGATGAACTGGATATGATGTATCAGGAAACCATTGAAACCTCAGAGACCTCTTCCCCATCCTTAGGCTTGATTGATATGCGTCGAACTCTCATGAATACCATTGACATTAAGGTTGAACATGATTCCATTGGTACTTATCTTATCATGGGAATTGAAATTACTCCTCAAAACAATTCATAGCCTCGTCTCCAAACTAATAAAAAAAGTGTACCTTCAAATCCAATGAAATTTGACTCCTTTGGCTTAAACGATCAATTACTCGAAGCCATCTCCTATATGGGATTTGAAAATGCAACTCCAATTCAGGAGAAAGCTATTCCTCTGATCCTAAAAAATAAAGATTTAATTGCCTGTGCCCAAACTGGTACTGGGAAAACTGCCGCTTTTATTTTACCCATTCTCAATAAATTAGCTAATCGGTCAAAAAGTTCAGTAAATACCTTAGTGATTGTTCCTACCCGAGAATTGGCCATTCAAATTGAACAACAAATTCAGGGACTCTCGTACTTTGTTTCTGTAGGTTCAAAAGCTGTTTATGGTGGTGGAGACGGTAAAGACTGGGATCAGCAAAAAACGGCTTTAACCAAAGGAACAGACATTATTGTAGCTACTCCTGGAAAGCTCATCTCACACCTCAATTTAGGATATGTCAATTTTGATGATGTAGAACATCTCATTTTAGATGAAGCAGATCGAATGCTAGATATGGGTTTTTACGAGGATATTCGTAAAATCATTTCCCATCTTCCTAAAAAGAGACAAACCTTGATGTTTTCGGCTACAATGCCAAGAAACATTCGACAGTTGGCCGTAAAGATTATGACCGACCCAGCTGAAGTTACCTTATCAGTGTCTAAACCAGCTAAGGGCGTTACTCAAAATGCTTATTTGGTTTTTGACACTCAAAAAAATGATGTTCTCAAGCACATTCTCGATCAAAAACCAGATTATGAGAGCATTATCATTTTTACTTCAACCAAGAGTAAAGTCAGTGATATTGTAAAGTTTTTACGAAAAGCTGGTTATGCATCAAAGGGTATGTCTTCTAATTTAGATCAGGAGTCAAGAGAGGAAGTTCTTCGCGGTTTTAGGTCAAGACGAATTCGGATTTTAGTAGCAACAGATGTAATGAGTCGTGGAATTGACATCAAAGAGATTAACATGGTGATCAATTACGACGTTCCACCAGATCCGGAAGATTATGTTCACCGAATTGGTAGAACAGCCCGAGCCAATACAAAAGGAGAAGCTTTTACCCTGGTGAACGAATCAGACTTTCATCGTCTCCGAAAAATTGAACGTCTCATTGAAGATCCAGTTCCAAAACTCCCCCTTCCCGAAGAAATGGGTGAAGGCCCTAAATGGAGAGAATCATCAGGAAACAGAAGAAAAAAGCCACGATACAATAAATATAAAGGCAAGAAGAAATTTAATCCCAAAAACAAAAAGAAGGGAAATAATAACAACGGTCAAAAACCAAAGCCGAATAATAACAAAGGAAAAAGGCCAAAAAACGATCAAAACCGACCTAAGAAACAAGATTGATGTTTTCTATTAAGCGAATCATAGCTTATTTCATTGATTATCTAATTGTTCTAACTTACATTGGAATTTTAATTTTCATTTCTGTTTTTTTATTCGATTCACTTGCTAAAGACACTTCATTTATCTCTCCTGTAAAAGGGCAACTATTAGGATTTTTCACTCTTACCCTTCCAGTCTTCTTTTATTTCTATTTAAGCGAAAGGGGAAAATATGGAGCAACCTTAGGGAAGAGAATCATGAAGCTAAAAGTCATTGCAGTTAATCCATCACAAAAGAAAAAAGTAGGATTACGGAATATTTTAAAATTTTTACCCTGGGAAATTGCCCATACCGGAATTCATTGGCTCTTCTACTACTATCATCAACAGATCGAACTTCCGGTTTGGATTTCAATCCTGTTAATACTTCCTCAAATAATTGTTTTCGCTTACCTCATAAGTGTGGTTAAAAGCAAGGGAAAAAGTAGTTTATATGATCATTTTTCCGAAACAAAAATAGTCTCATCCGCCACTTAATTTTATTGATTTGGTCAATTCATTCATGAAAGTTCGTAAGGGCGAGATACTTTTTGAGTCTAATTAATTAACTTTAGTTATAATTCACTGAATAGATGAGACTTCTACTGCTTTTATTGCTTATTTCTCCTACTCTCTTTGCACAAGAAGTTCGTTTGAGTGTGCAAACAGGACATTCATCTACTGTTAACACACTTGATTATAACCATGATTATTCTTTAATTGCCAGTGGATCTTCTGACAACAAAATTGCCCTTTGGCATGTTGAAACCGGAAAACAATTTGGAAGCTTAGTTGGACATAAGGATAAAGTCACAGACTTAGTCTTTCATCCTGAAAAGAACATTATTTATAGTGTATCCTTAGATAGTAATCTTATTGTTTGGGATGTGGAGGAAAGCAAAGAACTGAAACGTATCAAATTTGAATTTCCTTTAGGAGGAATTGCCATGGATCCACAAAATGATCGCCTGGCAATTTGTGGAACAGGATTAGCCATTTTCGATTTACAATCAGAAAGTACAAAGCGACTTGATCTTCTTGCTGGAAACATGTTTAACAGTCTTCAGTTCTCGGATAATGGTAAATGGTTAGCGGTTGGAGGAAAAGATGAAAGCGTGGCCTATATTATCTCTCCCGACAAAGAACTAATTGTTTCTAAATTCTTTGCCTCTATCAATGACATGGTGTTTAATGAAGACAGCAAAAGCCTTTATTATGCTACCGAAAACGGCGGAATTATTCACTATGATTTTTTTGAGAATAAAACAGAAGGATCAACCAATAAAAGTGAATGGAACTCTTTTAACGCCCTACGAATTACTGATGATTATATTATTGGAAGTACGGACGAAGCTGAAATCGTCGTTTTTCAACGAAACAACTGGCTTAAAATGGTTGTTTTAAAAGCACATCTCAGAGGAATTAGAGCTTTGGATGTAGATAAGGATGGAAAACATTTAATTTCAGCAGGACTGGATAAGCGCATCATTTTGTGGGATTTAAAGCGGAAGGAGATGGTGCGAAGTTTTGAATCAAATATCTATCGTCTCAACCAAATTGCTTTTAGTGAAGATGACGAAGATATTATCATTGGTTTTGCCAATGGCTTTGTTCGACAAACCAACCTATTAACCAACTACTCTATTGCCAATCGAGCTCAATTGAGTCAATTTCAAATTGAAAAGGGATGGGAGTTTTTATTGACGGATATGGCTACCCAGAATAAACAGGAGAGTGAATTCAATCTGCTCTTATTACGACAATCTATTGACGAAGAAGGTACTTACAATTACCTGAAAGATGTTAAGCTTTATTGGAATCATGAGCAAAATAGCATCATGCTTAAAGAGATTAACAAAAAATCAAAAAAGGTAACGGATTACATTCAGGCATTTAAAAATGAAGAGCATCCAAAAATGGAAAGTTTAATGAACGATAATCTTTTATTAGATGAACTAGGAACCTTACAAGCTGGTATTGAAGGCAATAAACTCTACGTTAAAGCCAAACACAAACAAGCTTTTCGTTTTAAAGTAGAAACGGGACACACCGATAAAATAACCTCTGTAGCTATTAATAAAAAGTACAATTTTGTTGCTACTTCAAGCTGGGACGGAATGATTAAGTTTTGGGATTTAGAAGATGGAGAATTGCTATGCACCTTTGGGGCTTTTGGAGGTTCTGACTTTGTTTATCTGAGCCCGGAGAATTATTACTTCGCCTCTAAAGGAGCTTTGGACCACATTGGTTTTATTTCTCGCGGGAACTTATTCTCATTTGATCAATTTGACTTGAGATATAACCGACCGGACCTTGTCTTTGACCGTCTCCCCTACATTGAATCAAAAACGGTTAAAAACTACAACTTAGCTTATCAAAAACGACTATCAAAACTAGGACTACAGGAAGGGGATTTACAAAACAGCGAAAACATTCCTCACCTTCAGATTAATCGAATTACTTCAACTACCTCTTATAATGGTTATTTCCATTACCAACTTAAAGCAGAGGATATGGAAGAAGAATTGGCCACTTATAACTTGCTGGTGAACGGTGTCCCGGTTTTTGGAAAAAACGGAAAATCGATTCAAGGAAAATCATTCACCTATGAAGATTCGGTTCGATTAAATCCCGGTAAAAATGTACTTAAATTTTATGTGAGTAATCAAAAAGGAATTTCATCTTTTAAAAAGACTTATAACATTGTTTCTAAAGAAAAAGATGTTTCTTCCGATTTGTATTTGATCAGCCTGGGATGCTCTAAATATCAGCAATCGGACTTTGACTTGAACTTTGCCGAAAAAGACGCCAATGATGTAGCTGCATTTTTTGACAAAAGCAAAGTGTTTGATGAAGTACACATTAAAAAAATGGTCAATGAAGAAGTCACTAAATCACAGGTTGAGCAGCTAGGTGATTTCATTGCTGGAGCTAAAGAAAATGATGTTGTGATTCTTTTTGTTGCCGGCCATGGTGTCTTAAATACGGATTTAGATTATTTCATTGCCACTTACGACATGGACTTTTCTGCTCCTGAAAAATCAGGAATTCCTTTCCACTTCTTTGAAGATTTACTCGATCAAACCAAAAGCCGAAAGAAGCTAATGTTTGTAGATGCTTGTCACTCGGGAGAAATAGACAAGACGGAGGTAGTGGCTGATAATTCACAAACTACTGAGGATGGAGATTTGGTTTTTAGAGCGGTTGGAACAACCGTAAAAAATGTAAATGAAGTTAATTCATTTGAATTATCTAAAATCACCTTTGCTGACGTAAGAGAAAGTAATGGTTCATCCGTTTTATCATCAGCTGGTGGCGGTGAATTTGCTATGGAAGGCGAAAGTTGGAGCAATGGAGTATTTACCTATGTTTTGCTCAATGGTTTGATGAGTGGAGATGCTGATTTGAACCGAGATAAAAAAATCATGGTGTCCGAACTACACACTTACTTAATTCGGTCAGTGAATCGAATTACCGGAGGTCGTCAAACCCCTACTTCACGTGTGGAGAATTTGGTCAACGATTTTATAATTCACTAAAAGTCTGATTTAAGCCTTTCGTTGATTCTGTTTTTGGTGAACAGTAAATACCCTAGAGAAAAGTTGAACTTATTATACTTTTTGATCAATATGTTATCAACCGCTTCTGATACTGTAAACTCATAAGAAGCTCCTAATAAAAAGCGGTTCAATTCAACCTCTGTACCAAGACTTAAGGTGAAATAATAATCTTGCTTATATCGCTCCCAGCCTTCTAAGGAACCTGTTCCTGCATTTTCGAGAGATTCAAGATACTCCTGAGCTTCAAAATTGAGTCCCATAGGTCCTTCATAGTCCGAGAACCAGGTATAACCTGTCGCTATATCCGTCGTTCCATTCCAGTAATAATCAAAAAAGGAAGAATACAAATCATCCCCACTTCCGTTTACCCCAAATTCACGTTCTACCTCTCTAAATGGGGGTATAATGTAATTGAAGCCCACTCCACCAAATAGTTTAAAGTCTACCAAACCATTATTTACTACCGAATAATAAAGGTTAAGATTGGCCGAAGCGTTCAAAAACTTATTTCGCAAAACATGTGAATTAACATAGGCCTCTCCTGGGCTATAAACATAATTACCCAAACTATCTATATCTACCAAAGCTCGTAATTCAATTACTTCCGTATCATACTGTAGTTGCGAAAGCCCCAGTTCCAATTCAGTCTCTAATCGTCGATAAGGACTATATCTAAGGCCTAACTCTAGTTTTGGTGTCCAATCAATTTTTGTAATTTCTTCAAAGCCTAAAATCTGCCAACTCAAATCCAGTTCTTCCGATTCGGGATCCAAATTATCTCTAAAGTCTCCAATTACATAACGTCCAAAATTGTCCATAAAGCTCAATACCGGAGCCTCTACCCTAACACCAAAACTCCACTTCCGATTCTTATCCAACTGAGATGAAAGACTACTAAATTCTTCAGTGTAAATATCCTTTTGGTTAGATTGAGTATGCAAATCATGAGAAAATAAATTCATTCCCAACATAAAACTAAAGGTGTTTACTCCTGCAATAGTACTTCCAAAATTTCCAATGTTTTGATTAACTCTATCATTTTCAAACAAAGAACTATTCTCAAATGAAGCTCCCACATAATAGCGATAAAACTCTGCTCCTAATTCAATTCTTGTTGAAAAAGCATTCCCGCTAAACAACTCTATTTCGCCAGCAATCGGCAACAAATCCTGCCGGGTTAAAGAAGTTCCATTCAAATCATCTATAATTTCAAAATGTCTCCTTTTTTGGTTTCCAACAAACAACCTAAAGCCTACTCCTAAATTAAAGTAAGGATGAATGATTTTATGCTTTAAAAATTTATACCCAAACCCCAGGTATCCTGAATAAAATTTCACTTCTTCCACATGCCTTAACTCAGACTGTGAATAAGGATCTGCTTCAATTTGATAATTATACCAGCTAATAAAGGCAGTAGTATCATTATAAACAATATCATCATTTAAGTTGACGATTGAACTATCATACAAGCCTCCGTAATTCACTAAATAATCATCAAAGGTGCCATATTGATCCTGATAATAATCGCCTCCTCTAAAAAGCGACCCATTGTAATCAAAACGAAATTTGGCACTACTAAACTTCACATTAAAAAACCAGTTTTTTTTGGTTGTAAAACGAACAGAAAGAGGAATTTCAAAATTTTGGTTAACAGTCACTTCATCCCATCGGCCAAATACCAATTGACCATCATCACTTACAAATTCAAAATTTCTGGCCGGGAGTCGAATCGTATAAGGATCATTATCATAAAACCCAGGTTTGGTATATTGTGATCCACTACCATTGTCGAGAGGTTGTAGCTGAGCAGTGTTAGTATTTGCTTTTAATTCCAAACCAAAATCAAGCGTTTGGGCCTGAGATATGGTTGATATAAAAAAAGTAATTAACCAAAGTAAGTTCCTTTTATCCATAGCCACTCAAAACTAATTAAATCAATGCATTATAAAAAATAAGGTCGAAGATATTCTTCTTTTAGACTCTTCATTTTTCCTAATTTGAAAAGGTGTACACACAAATAAGACGGATTAAATCGCTATTCCTTATCTTTGAGGCGGATTTGATTTACAATTCACATACATGGCAGAAAAGCTCTCAGCAGTCATCATCACATTTAACGAAGAAAAAAACATTGCACGTTGTTTAGATTCACTGGAAGGTGTAGTGGATGAAATTGTGGTAGTTGATTCTTTCTCTAAAGACAATACAAAACAAATATGTTTGGATAGAGGAGCTCGTTTCATTGAAAACCCATTTGAAGGGCACATTGAACAAAAGAACTTTGCCATGATGCGGGCAGAGAATGATTACGTTTTATCCTTAGATGCTGATGAAGCTTTGAGTGAAAATCTAAAAAAATCCATTTTAGAAGCCAAAAAGAACTTAAATCATGATGCTTACACCTTTAATCGCCTTACAAATTACTGTGGTCAATGGATTAAGCATTGTGGATGGTACCCTGACCGAAAATTGAGAATTTGGAATAAAACCAAGGGAAAATGGGGAGGTGAAAATCCTCACGATATGGTTTTGATGGAGAATGGAACTTCGAGTCAATACTTAAAAGGTGACCTCCTCCACTACTCTTATTACACCATTAACGATCATAGCCGGCAAATTGAATTGTTTACAGACATTAGTTCCAAAGCCGCCTTTGCCAAAGGAAAAAGAACAAACAAACTTGCCATTGTCTTTAAGCCAGCCTTTAAGTTCTTTAGAGACTATATTTTTAAGCTTGGAATTTTAGACGGATACTATGGTTTCGTAATCTCTGTAAATTCAGCCCATGCTAAGTTTTTGAAATACCATAAGATTTACGAATTGAAACGAAAGCAGAAAGCAGAAAGCTAGCTTTAAACTTCTAAATAGCAATAAAATAACTGAGATTTACGTTTTATTACCGAACCTCTTTTAGCTATGAAATCTCTTTTAACCCTATGGCTATTCATCTCATCTTTGAGTTTTGCTCAAGAATCTACCCAACGTAAATTGTACATTGGATTGAATGTAAGCCCTGAAATAAATGGTTTATTACTTGGTAATTCCGTAGGAACAGAAAGTTCTACTCCTCAAATTGGCTATTCTAGCGGAATTAACTTCGCCTTTCGTCCTAATAAAATGATTTCATTACGATCGGGAATTAACTTTTCTCAAAAACGGTATCAACACCTCCATGAAGGACTCATCTTTAATTCCGATATTGATCCAACATCATCTTTCATCAATACTTCAACGGTAGAAACGGAAGTTAGCTATGGACTTTTGCAAGTTCCCTTTATTTTTCAATTCAATCCACAAGGTAGTCCGTTTTTTGTAAGTGCGGGATTGGCATACAATTATCAATTAGAAAGTTCTCCTTATCGTGTATTCCACTATGGAGATGGAACCGTTCAAGTTTCAGCCCCTGTTTTTAAGGAAGCATCCAATATCTCGGCGAGTATGAGTATAGGATATGAACTAAATCTTAACGACCGTTTACAATTCGCATTTGAGCCCTATTTTCAATACTATTTTGTGGACCATATTATTAGTTTATCCAACCTATACAATATTGGTATAAGAACGTCCTTTAACCTAGGTTTTTAAAGGATTTCGAGTTTCCATTGCTCATTGTATTTTCACCTTTTATCCAATTATTTTTCTTAAAATCCGTTAAATCGTTTTAACTTATGACGAATTAATCGTTATGAAAAGGCGATTAATACCCCAGGATAATTATTTTTACGTTTATTGCTTCGTTAAGCCCCAACTTACATCTAAATCATTTATGAAAAAACTTATCACATTTTTACTTTTAGTTTCATTCTTTTCAGTTTCCTATTCTCAAACAAAAAAGTATCAGGGCTTATTGTGGAAGATTAGCGGGAATGGACTCAGTGAGCCAAGTTACCTGTATGGAACCATGCACGTTAGTAATAAACTTGCTTTTAATGTATCAGACGCATTTTACAATTGTCTAAATGATGTAGATGCCATTGGGTTAGAATCTTCACCTGCAACATGGTTGCAGGAATACCGTGAAATGGGATCTTTTTCCCCAACCAATTACAATTACGGAGAGGATTTTTACAAAGACGCATTTGAGATTAGCGAAATTGGAACGCAAGAGGTTTATACCCTTCTGGAAAATCAAAACAGTATGATGAACCAAATACTGTATCGATATAATCCGGGGAGTGAAGATTACGAAGAGAATACCTTTTTGGACATGTTCATTTTCCAGGCTGGTGCTAAAAATAACAAGCCGGTATATAGTTTGGAGGATTTGGAAGATGTTATTAAACTATCCATCCGGGCTATGACGCCAGATAAGGATAAAAAGAAGGACAACGATAACAATGCCTATTTGGACAAAAATTCTGAAATGAAATTTGTTATGCTTGAGGAAGCATACCGTCGTGGAGATTTGGATCAAATTGATTCTTTGAGTAAAGCAGATAACCCAACGCAGGTTTACCATAAATACTTTATTGTTGAAAGAAACCGAAACATTGTAAACCGCATGGATTCTTTGATGCAAGTTCATTCGATGTTTACCGGAATTGGTGCTGCTCACCTTCCTGGAGACGAAGGGGCAATTGAACTTTTAAGAGAAAAAGGCTATACAGTTGAAGCAGTATCACCTAAGTCCACAGGAAAAAGTCACAAAATGCGTAAAAAGTTCAGCAAAATGTACAAAGCTGTTCCTTTTTCACCTACCACATTAGCAGATAATTTCGTGACAGTTTCAGTACCAGGAGAGCTTTGTGAAATGCCAACCATTTCAAGGGGGAGAATGGAATATTTTTGCCCGGAGCCTATTAACGGTGGGTATTTTAGTGTAATTCGCTTGTTTACTTACGCACCTCTTTACAACCGTCAACCAGAATTTTACAAGGCAACTTTTGATAGTTTGCTTTACATCGCCACTCCAGGTGAATTATTGGCAAAAGAGGAAATTGAAGTGAATGGTCATATGGGATATCAAATTTTGACTCAAACTTCTAAAAACTCTTTGGTTAATTACCGTGTATTCTTTACTCCTACAGAGGTTATTATCTTCAAAGGATCTGGAAATGGGAAATACATTGAAAAAGCTGAACCACAAACTTTCTTCAATAAAATTCAGTTAGCTGAAAACAGCAGTGAATGGCATGATGTCTCTCCTTTGTATGGAGGAGCCAGCTGGAAAATGAAAGGTTTGGTTACCGGTCAGGATTTAATTGAAGATTTAGATGATTCAGAGGCTGACCCTCTCTACCACTCTTATGACAGTGAAACAGGAGATTACTTCATGGTAATGCGATATACCTTTAATGATTTAGATTATATCGAAGAAGACTCTTTTGACCTTGCTTATTTAGGAAGCACCTTTGCAGAGGAAAGAGGATTTAAAGTTGATGAGAGTAAAGAATTTGAGTTGGATGGAAAGCTAATTATTGAGCAAAGTATGTCACCAGAGAACAAGAACTCACAATTGGTCTCTAATCTTAAGTGTCGAATTATTGCAAAAGCAGGACTTTATTATATGATGGTTGCAGCAGCGAATGAAACGAATACACAAACCTTCTTCAACTCCTTTAAATTCACAGATTTTAAAATTGACAAAGAACGTTTCGACACTTATACCGATTCAGCATTTTCATACACCGTAACAACTATTAGTCCTGAGGAAGAAGTAGACTACTTAGCCTATGCTTTCTCTATTTATAAAGACTCTTATGAAGAAGAAGAGGACAATAGTTTTATGAGCGATTCTAAAAACACATCACACTTCTTACCTGAAACAAACGAAGGAATTTATGTAGGATACACCAAATTCCACAATTACGATGAGGCTATCTCAGAAGAAGATTTTTGGGATTATCAAATTGAGCAATACGATGGTGATAATTACTTTATCGTTTCGCGAAAAGAAAAAGGGGAGAAAAACGGAGACCAAACATTAAGCTTCCTCTTCACAGATACTAACAGTACTCGAGGAATCTTAACTAAGTTTCACTTGCACGGAGGAGTACTTTATTCATTACAAGCACTTATTGACACCATTGATGGACCATCAGAATATGTCTCTACTTTCTTTGACACTTTTGAACCAATGGATACCCTCATTGGACGAGACGTATTTGAGGACAAAGCTCAATTATTCTATGATCATGCTATGGGAACAGATAGTCTTAACCGTGTTAACGCAATCAAATCAATCAACAACATTGACTTTGAAGAGGAGGATATTGACAAGGTAATTGAAGTTTATAAGAACTATGAGTTTGATAAAGAAACAGAAACAGAAGATCGTGAAGATTTAATTATGCGATTAGGAGGATTGGAAGATCCGAAAGCTTATACCTTTTTGGAAGAGACCTTCCAGGAAAACTCTTTTGATTCTGACCTTCAATTTATTTGTTTAAAGAGTTTCTCTTATACGGAATCAGAAGAAGCTTATGATGCTATTAAAAAGCTTTTGATCAATAATACTCCGGTAACCGATCAAAAAAGAAAGCTCAACTTCTTTAACAACTTATACGATTCTTTGGAATTAGCCGAAGACTATTTCCCTGAATTATTAGATGTTGGGGTTTCTTACCCTGAATATAAACCATGGTTAATTGAATTATTAGCCTGGGGATATGTAGATAGTATTTATACTACTAAAAACTTTACTGCTAAGGCTGATATAATTAAGAAAGAAGCCATGATTGAGCTAAAAAGAGAAATTGCTGATCAGGAAAAGAATGAAGAAAGTGGTAAGAAGAAAAACTCTTACTACGGACAGTACTCATTAAATGGAAGCTATCATACCATTTTGATTGACTATTACATCTTAATGCAAGGATTGAAGAAAGCTGGAGTTAAAGGAACTGATCAGTTTTTTGAAGGAATTAAGAAAGTAAATAACTCCAAGTTTAAAGTAGAATGTGAGATTATAAACCATCGCTTAGGTTTAGATGTAGATAAGGAGGTTATTGCCGAAGTAGCTGGTGATTTGGATTACAGAGTTTGGACTTACAACAGATTGGATAAAAAGGAAATGTTAGACTTTTATCCTGACTCGATCAGTCAACAGGATATTGCCATGGGAATTTTATACATCAATGATTATGATGAGGAAGAAGATAGTTTAGAGTTTCTTGAAAAACAATACATCAATAATGGTGTAGATACTGGTTATGTTTACTTCTTTAAACGTAAGCGTGAAGACGAGCAATACTGGACAATTGACTACGTAGGTATTCAACCTGTTGACGAAGGAAAATTCAGCACTGTTGATCAATCCAGTAAAAAAGGGTTAGCCTTTAAAAACGAAGATGAAATTCAGGAAACGATTGACAAAACGATGGATATTTTCCTTTACGAACACCGATTACGTGTAGTAATTTCAACGGGGTATGAATGGGATTTCAGTAGTTTATTTGGCTACTAACTTTTAGCTTGAACCAGTTCGTCCACAATTTCACGAATGGGGCGAACTGCATGGACATTTTCAATGGATGGACCTGCACACCAAACGGTTTTATAAGTTGCACTAAAAGCCGATTTTTGCAGGGCCTTCATTCCTTTTACAAAGGTGATCATCTTGACCCATTTTTTGAGGCGCTTGTTCTTGGATAAAACCCGCTCGAACCAATTTTGGCGCGTTCCTATTTTTTGAACGTAAGGCGTATTAATAACGGTACAGGGAGTTCCGGATATTTTCGTACTCATCACAATATCATCCGATCCATAATCAACACAGGCTTGCTTGTATTCATCTGAGACTTGTGATTCTTCACTAGCAATGAAAATACTCCCCACAGAAACACCTGCTGCTCCTAACTCCAAAACCTTTTGTAATTCCTCGTAATTTCCTACTCCACCAGCTGAAATAACCGGAATATTACAATTCTTAACTAAAAGAGGAATCAGCTCTTCGGGAGTTAAATTTCCTGCATGCCCTCCTGCCCTATTGTTCACAGCAATAACAGCATCTGCTCCAAGCTGTTCTACTTTCTGTGCATATTTTAAATCCACAACATCACAAAAGACCTTAATTCCTTTTGGTTTACACAAACGAATCACTTCTTCCGGGCTACCTAAAGAGGTTATTATATAATCCACACCCAACTCAACGCAAGTCTTTAATTGACTTTGCATTTTAGGATTGGACTTATTGACGATTAGATTAACCCCAAAAGGACCTTTACTCTTTGATCGAATTTCTTTGATCGCTTCCCGAAACTCTTCATCCGTTCGGTAGTTTAAAGCCGGAACAGCTCCTGTTATACCATTATTCCCCGCTTCAATTAACATTGCTTCATTAGACACCAAAAACATTGGAGCCATAATAACCGGATGTTCTATATCCAGAATATCAGTCAGTAATTTTGCCATTTGTATGTATTTTTTCTCTCGCTTCCCCTCTTCTGCAAAAATACGTTAAAGCAAATTCTTGCTGGCTGAGGCTGCATAATCCGGAACTTTTAGTCCGAAATTCTGTAATAAGGTCGGAAATATTTCGCAGGTAGGGATCAGACTTTCGCTTAAATCAGATACTTTAAAAGACGGATGATAAATGAACAAGTGTCCCTCAGGAATGTGATAAGCTGTAGCGTTTGATTTGTCCTCAATTTCTACATTTTGCAATCCACTTTGATCAAAAACCACCGGATTTCCTTCAATTTGAAGTTCAATTGTTTTTAAATTCTGATGCCCAAAATCCAATGAAAAACGATTCGATCCCAAATCTCTAAATTCTAATGAGCTACCGTTAATTGTAAAGCTTTCTATCTTCCTTTTAAAATCAGCTGCTTTTTGTGCTGATACTGAATAGTTAAACTGTGGTAGCATAGATGGTAACACTTCAAAATCATCACTTCCAACACCAAAATTTTGGAAGAATTTAGCATGATCCGTAATATACAGTTGTGTTTCCAAAGGTTCTGACTCAACCGCATTTTGCCCCATTGAAGAGCTTAAGATGAGCTTATATTCTGGATTTTTATCGACAAAAGAGGCCAATTTTCGCAGCATTTTGTCTGATTCATCCATCGTGAACAAAATCTCATTGTTATAGGTACTAATCCATTCCTGATCAAATTTCAGCTCTTCGTACTCATTTGGAAAAACAGCCGCCCAATAACGATGCTGTGATGAAGCTACATGGTTCGTGAAATAGGTCACAAAGTCCGGTTTGTTCTTTTTAAGGAGCTTAAAAAAGACATCAAAACTCAATACAGACTGATAAGTTCTTCGACGAACTGTTCGCTCTGGTTTAATACGTTCTTTAATTAAATGACCTCCAACAGCCATTAAAGTATTTGGTTTTAAACCAATTGAATTGATTTTACCCAATAGTTTTAATGCATCTCCATAAGGAATACTATTATCAACATTTCGAGCCGATTTACGTGAAAGTTTTAGGTTGATATCCTGAAATAATTCCACCTTTTCTGGAATACATTCACATCCCGATGCAAATACATCTGGAACATAAAAGCTATAATTTTCTCTTTTTTCAGGAATGGGATATGAATGCAAAGAACCAAACATTCCAACGGTAACATTATTCTCTGCTAAAACTTTCCAAATTGGAGGAAATTCCTGATCTACCCTACTCATATCCTGGTTAAAATCAGAGATATAATGTTTATCACTCGTCACTCCTCTATGTAAAGTTGGCCAGGTATTCCAAGGCGATAAATGTCCAGGATTTTCGGAATAAGATTGATGTTTTTGCAATTGAGCATAATTAGTCGCAATCCACGAATTCGGTCGCATTTTACGGTAGTAATCCAAAATTTTCAGAGGAACTTCATTCAGTTCAAAAAGGATGATCTTATGCACAAGGTCTGGTTTTGATAAGTAGTACCTGTAAATGTACGAAATTCTTTAGTTCACTAAAAAAACTATGAAGTGAGAAAGATCAGTTTTGGTGCTTTTCCCTTTGACTATTAGGGATATAAATTACCTTGAGTTTTATTCACCACCATTTTCATGGAATTGTCTCATTTGATCAACACGCGCTTTTCGTTTTCTCAAAAGTCTCGTGTAATCCCGGCCATCTTTGATATTGTAGTCGGTATAAGACTTCTGTGCCCATTCAATTGCCTGATCCAAATCTCCTTCTATTTCATAAATCACCGCCATGTTAAAACAAGCTCTTCCTGCTACTTTGCGTTTTGAATTATCCGTTTGCTTTTCCCACAATTCTGCCGCACCATCCCAATCATTGACCAAAGCCCTACGGTTAGCTATTTTCATTTGATCATTCCCTTTAGTAAAATACTCTCGTCGAACCCGAATTCCCAATGATCGAATTCGGAGGGCATAATCATGCCCAACATTGTTCGAGATTTCCTTAACAGCTTCTTTTCGGCCAATTAATCCTTGTGCGGCAATCATTGGATTAATTCCTTTTGAACGACTCACTAAATCATCCCGCATAAAAAACTGATCAATTATGGTTTTAGAAGAAGGATCATACATTCTCCAGCCCGAATTAATCTTAGTTGTCATTACCGCATGATGCTCTATCATAGGGACATCACCCAAAGGAGTTGATTTATTGACCGTTTTTTGGCTGTAATCAATCTTCAAGTCAGTATCATACATTTCGAGCACAAAAAGCATTTGGATATCGTTTTCTAAACAGATTTTCTCTACTTCATCCCAACTCATAGCAGCGGGCATTAGTCCCTGGCCCGGACTTTCAACTTCAACATCTTCTAACAAGGTGATTTTCTCAAAACGACCATCTCGGGTCAATTCATCATGACATCCCTGAACTGCTGCAATTGAACCTTCCAAATCCAGCTTAGGGCCTTCACCCGTAAGTCCCTGATCAATAACATCAATAATTTTGTTATCTCCGGTAGAAATGCTTCGATTTAACACTCCTACAGCTTTAATTGACTGAGAAACATAAACAATTGGAGGTTCCTGCACTGTCATGTAAACATAGTTACGACAGGAACTTAACAGCAATAAGGGTAGAATAAAAATTGCAAGTAAAATTCTCTTCATAGGACTATTTTTTGCGTACGTTTCAAACAAATGCAAATCGAGTGCCAATGTGGCCAGTCAGTCCTTAAAGCAATTACAAATCAGCTGCAGAACTGATCATTTCGGCAATGTCAAGCACTTCAATCTCTGCTTCTTTGTTGAAGTTTTTCACACCGTCCGTCATCATAGTGTTACAGAAAGGGCATCCTGTAGCAATAATATTAGGTTTCACCTCTAAAGCATCCTCTGTACGCTCTACATTAATTTCTTTGTTTCCTGGTTCAGCTTCTTTAAACATTTGTGCTCCACCTGCTCCACAACACAATCCCTTCGTTTTACAACGTTTCATCTCTACTAATTCAGCGTCTAACTTTTGTAAAACTTCACGAGGAGCTTCATAAACGTCATTAGCACGCCCCAAATAGCAAGGATCATGGAAAGTGATTTTTTTACCCTTAAAGTCACCTCCTCCGGCAACTTTTAACTTACCTTCCTTAAACAGATCATTAATAAGCTGCGAATGGTGAATTACCTCGTAATTCCCTCCCAAACCTGGATATTCATTTTTGAGTGTATTGAAGCAGTGAGGACAAGCCGTTACGATTTTTTTCACCTCATAACCATCCAACACCTGAATGTTCATCATGGCTTGCATTTGGAACAAAAATTCATTTCCTGATCGCTTTGCCGGATCTCCTGTACAGGATTCCTCTGTTCCTAAAACTGCAAACTTTACATCACAAGCATTGAGTATTTTAACCACAGCTTTGGTAATCTTTTTTGCACGATCGTCAAAACTACCCGAACATCCAACCCAAAATAATACATCTGGTTTCTCTCCCATGGCCATCATTTCGGCCATTGTAGGAACTTTCAATTCACTCATACACTAAAATTTTATTCAGCCAAATCGTGCACAAACAAGCCCGAACGTAATTTAGGCTCGAACCAAGTCACTTTTGGTGGCATAATCATATCATTATCCGAAATGTCAATTAATTGCTGTATACTTACTGGATACAGTGCAAAAGCAACTTCCATTTCTCCAGAATCAACCCTTTTTTCTAACTCTCCCAAGCCTCTGATTCCTCCTACAAATTCAATTCTTTTGTCTGTTCTAAGATCTTTAATTCCTAAAACAGGTTCCAAGACTTGTTTACTCAAAATCGTCACATCCAATACTCCCACAGGATCGCTATCATCATATGTCCCATTTTTGGCAGTGAGTTTATACCACTCTCCATTCATGTACATCCCAAAGCTGTGAAGCCCCTCTGGTTTATATGAGTCAGACTTTTTCTCAACCTCAAACGAGGTCTCTAAGCGAGCAATAAAATCTTCCTTACCTAACCCATTTAAATCCTTAACTACTCTATTGTAATCAATGATTTTAAGTTGATTATCTGGGAATAAAACCGCCATAAAGTAATTATAACGTTTTCCATCATCAGAATTTCCACCTTCTTGCTCTCTGATTTCTTTCCCAACCAAAGCTCCTGCAGCAGTACGATGGTGTCCATCTGCAATGTAGATACTTGGCACTTTTGCCTCAAACAATTGCTCAATTTGACCAACAGCATCGATATTATCAACTACCCAAAGCGTATGTTGAACACCGTCTTGAGTTGTAATATCATAAACCGGATCCTTTTTCTTTTCCTCTTCAACAAGAGCATCTACATCATCCACATGCGGATAACTGAAAAATACGGGCTCATAATTTAATTTGCTATAGCGAACATGGTTTTTACGATCTTCTTCCTTATCTGGACGCGTTAACTCATGTTTTTTAATGACATTATTGAAATAGTCATCAATTGCACAACAGCCGACCAAACCAGTTTGTTTGTGACCGTTCATGATGATTTGATAAATGTAGAAATTCGCTGTTTCGTCTTTCAACATTACTCCTTCATTCACCAACTTTTGGAAGTTATCAGCTCCCTTTTGGTAAATTTCAGGTGCATAGTGGTCATGATCTAACGGAAAATCAATTTCCGGTTTAATAACATGATAAAACGATAATGGATTCCCTTCGCTCTCTGCTTTAGCTTCCACATCACTTAATACATCATAAGGACGGCTAGCGATTTCAGTTACATGCTCGGCCTTTGGGCGAATTGCTTTAAATGGTACTAATACTGACATTTAATTGGTTTAGTATAGATATTTTGATTAAGCTTCGTCTTTCCAATTAAGACGATCGGCAGGTGAAAACTGCCATGGAGCCTGATTATTTTCAATATTGGTGTTCATAGTCGCTAATTCAGACGGAATTTTAGACTCTTCCATTACCAAATATCTTCGTAAATCTACGATAATAGAAAGTGGATCGATATTTACGGGACACTCCTGAACACAGGCATTACAACTCGTACAAGCCCAAACTTCTTCTTCGGTAATATAATCTCCCAAAAGAGACTTACCATCATTGAACTCCTCGCCTTCTTTACGAATCCCTGCCCCTACTTCTTCCACTCTGTCTCTCACATCCATCATGATTTTACGAGGAGACAATTTTTTACCCGTCACATTTGCCGGACAAGAAGATGTGCAACGACCGCATTCGGTACAAGTATATGCATTGAGAATGTTTACCCAAGTTAAATCCGTCACATCCTTCGCTCCAAATTTCTCTGGAACTGCTTCAGGATCTGCGGCTGGAGCAGCAAAAGGATCAACATTAGGATCTAACATCAATTTAACCTCATTGGTTACACTCTCCATGTTAGTGAACTGTCCTTTAGCTTTGAGGTTGGAATAATAAACATTTGGAAAAGCCCATAGAATGTGCAGGTGCTTTGAAAATGGTAAATAGCTCAAGAATCCCATTACTACGACAAAGTGTCCCCACCATCCAATTCGCTCTAAAAGATGAAGCGTTCCAGAATCCATTCCTCCAAAAATAGCTGGTCCCATTTGCGAACTCAACAAGAAACCATAACTCCCGCTTCCAGCAGCATGACTTTCTCCTCTCAATCTTAGCACTTCATCAGCCCCATTCATAGTAAAAATGCAAATCACCAAAATAAACTCCAGGTATAAAATGATGTTACCATCTAACTTTGGCCATCCGGTCATTTCACTTTTTACAAAACGAGGAATCTTTAACAAATTTCTTCGGATTAGGAAGATTAGGGTTGCTACCAAAGCTAAAACTGAAAGTACTTCGATTAAACTGATCACGAAAGCATAAAATCCTCCAAGCCCCACAAATATCCTGTGCTGACCGCTAATTCCATCAATGATACTCTCTAACAATTCAATTTGAGTAATCACGAATGCCACATAAATGAATATGTGCATAATTCCGGCAACCGGTCTCGAAACCATTTTAGATTGCCCAAGGGCTACTCTAATCATGGTTTTCATTCGTTCTCCCTTGTTATCATTACGATCAAGGGATTTTCCTAAGCGGATGTTTTGAATAATTTGTCTGACCTTATAGCCAAAAAAGGCAGTAGATGTAAGTAAGATCAGAATGAAAATTATGTTACTTATTCCAAAATGCATGAAATCGAATTAAACTAATGGTGTAAATACGTTTTTCTCTTATTCATCAAGCATATCCTTCAACTTCTGCTCCTCTTGGGCAGATAATTGGACACCTTTGACTTTTCGTCCGAATAGAGAAAAATGAACGTACTTGTTGGGGTTTGCTTCTACGTCTTCCAGTAAGCTTTGTACCGACTGATTGGTCTGTACTAATTCGTTATAGAGACTATCACTATGTAAAAGTGCTCCTAAGGTTCCTTCACCATCATTTACTTTGCCCATGAGCTCACTAAATTCGGTAAGGGTATTTTCAGCCTCGGTCAAAACTCCTTTAATATCAGAGTCTGCCAAAGTATCTGAAATTGCTGAAATATTATCTAAAGTGTTAGAAACCTGCTCCGATTTACTGGCCAGGTTATCGGTAATTTCGTGAACGTCAGTCAAAATTTTATCCACCATCTCAGTTTCTTTACTGATTAAGATAGACAAGCTATTAGCTAACTCTCCAAAGGTTCCGATTGCATCTCTTACTTCATAAAGGCCTTGATCAATTTGTGCAGCAGCTGTAGTATCCCAGAAAGAGTTTACCGATACAATAATATGCTCAACCGATGTAATCAACTCCTCCGTTTTCTTTTTTAGCGGTAGAATTTGTTCGTTGATTTGTGCTTGAATATCCTTTTCAACTACACTTCGCATGGTATCTCCATCCTCATAGTATGCATGGACTTCTTTTTTATCCATATCCATTCGGATATCCAATGCTTTTGTTCCTAAGATGTCCGAACTAATTAGCCAAGCCTCTGAATTTCGAGGAATTTGAAGCTCTTCATTTTGAATGGAAAATTTCACCAATACCTTTTGAGCATTATTTGGATGAAGATCAACAGACAATACTTGTCCTACCTTAACTCCATTTAATTGAACAGCATTGGATGCCTGTAAACCAGATGAATTATCAAATTCGGCATAAAACTCACGATCACGTCCAAAAATAGACTCACCTTTTAGGGTATTGACCAGAACAAAAACGAGTAACAGCCCTAAGACCACTAACAACCCTACTTTGAATTCTTTTGATACTCTCATGTATTCCGTGGTTTTCTTTGCTTTTCCTTAGAATTTAAGTGCTAAAATAGTAGAAAAATATCTGTCCATGAAATTAATCCTGCGTTAATTTAACCGCCTTGTCCAGATTTATTCGATTCCCGTTCTGAAAGGCCACAACAAAAGCGTGTTCGTAACCTTTTTCTCGCATTTTTTTCTTGAGATCATTCGCTGGATCTACTTTTTTGTACAATCCAACTGTATATTTATGCAATCCGTTATTTTCATATTCCCACACTGGCATTCCTTTAAAAATAGGGTCATCCAGTGGAATAGATTCTGTCGATGTTTCAATTTGCACTCTAAAAACAACATCTTCTGGCGTAATGCTATTTTCTTCCAAACCATAATCAATAGGATTTGAAGTACTGCTAACAGTAGATTGATCGGCCACCTCATAATAGGCTTTGTACTCCTCAAAAGCAGTAAAAATAGACTGAGCCATTTTAGTTTGACTCGCCGAATCGGCCAAGAAGTTCTCTTCTTCCGGATTGGTTAAAAATCCTGTCTCAATTAAAACACTAGGCATTGTTGTCTTATACAAAACCAAAAAACCTGCTTGTCGAACTCCCCTATTGCTTCTACCAATTCGCACAAATTGATCTTGGATACGAGTCGCGAATTCAATACTATGATTTAAGAAAACACTCAATTGTAATTGCCGGGCAATAATAGCGTCCGCTGACAGTTTTTCATATTTGGTATCAGAGCCTTCTTCAAATTGAATGGCTGAGTTTTCTCTTTCAGCAATTTTTCGCTGTGCCTCGGTACGGTGAAGTCCCAAAACATAGGTTTCTGCCCCAAAAGCCTTTTCGGGTCCGGCATTGGCATGAATACAAATAAAAAGATCGGCATTATTTCGATTGGCTATTTGAGCCCGTTCATCCAACTCAATAAAAACGTCTGTTTTACGGGTATAAATCACCTTAATGTTAGGGTATTTTTCCTCAATAAACTGCCCTACTTTTAAACCAATTGCCAAAGTAACAGTCTTTTCATTAGAGTGCTTTCCGTGGCATCCTGGATCTTTTCCGCCATGCCCCGGATCAATTACCACGGTTCGGATACCGGTTAAACCAACATCCCCCTGTGCAAAAAGAACAGGAGAAAAAATAAACAGTACAAACAATATTATGCATCTTGCCATGTTATTATGCAAGGCACAATTCTTGTTCAAAAATGATAGATTTGTCGCCATTATTTATTGTAGTATAACAAATTTACTTCCAAAAGTTGCGCCAGAAAGGTAAAATAGGCTTAGTTTTCAATTCAGTATTGTTGATAATGCTACTTTATCTGCCCCTGTCTTCCTCTGGGCAAATGTCGGGTTCTTCTAATTCAAGTGGTCTTAGTTCTCCAGTAAATTATCAAGCAACAGATTCAATCGTTGCAGATGTTCCAAATCAATTGGTACGCTTATATGGAGAAGCAAATGTGCAGTATGAAGACATTGAGTTAAGTGCCGATTTTATTGAAATTGATTTAACCAAAAATGAAGTAATTGCTACTTATACAGTTGACACTGCCGGTTTAGCCGTTGGAAAGCCCATTTTTAGTTCTGGAGGTGAGGAAAGCAGGTGTGATTATATGAAATATAACTTTGATACCAAGAAAGGTTATATCAAAGAAGTGCGAGCTCAGCAGGATGAAGGATATATTCACATGGCTGAATCAAAAATTCACCCCAACGAGGAAATTCATTTAAAAAACGGAAAGTTTACAACCTGTGAGAATGAAGTACCTCACTATCATTTTAAAATGACCCGAGCGGTTATTGTTCCTGAAAAGCGAATTGTTACCGGACCGGTTTATATGAAGCTCTTTAAAATTCCGTTACCACTCGCAGCTCCATTTGGCTTTTTCCCTAATTCTGAGAGTAAAAAACATGGTATCATTATTCCACGATTTGCCAATACAAACCAATACGGCTTTGGTTTGCAAGACTTTGGATATTACATTCCGTTAGGAGACCATTGGGAAACTTATTTTTATGGCAGTATTTTTACTTCGGGGCGATGGGCTGCGCAAAACACTTCTTCTTACTACAAACGCTATAAGTATCGAGGAAATTTAGGTGTAAAGTTTGAGCAATTTAGAGGAAAGTTCTACGATACTGAAATCACTAATAAATGGACGTTGAACTGGAAGCATACACAAGACTCAAAAGCCCATCCATCTTTAAAATTTTCTTCGGACATCAACTTTAAATCGGATAACAATGGTAAAACGTCTTTAGATGCAGTAAACCCTGAGTATTTCGATAATCAATTTAACTCCGCCATTAACATGAGTAAGAGTTGGAGAGCTGGTCAATTCGCCGGAACGATAGGAATGAAAACATCATTACAACAAAACTCTGTAAGCAATTCTTATACGCTGGATTTACCAAGTATGAACTTATCTGTTGCGAGATTCGATTTAGGAGTTTTAAGGGGCAAAAAAGCAATCGGAGAAAGTGCTTTGGACAAAATTAATGTGACTTACAGCATGAATGCCCGCAACTTTATTCAGGCACCAGACAGTATTTTTAATCAGGACTATTACAACCAAATTGGTGATTACGCTCTTAATGGAGTTCAACACAACACCACTGTTCAGTCTAACTTAAGACTGCTTGGCGGGCGATTTACCTTTACCCCCTCTGCCACTTACAAAGAGTTTTGGAACTTTCAACATGAAGAACGTGAATGGAACGATGCTGAACAAAAAGTGGATACGACTGAATTATCAGGTTTTAAGTCTTCTCGTGAAATTTCTGTTCGAGGAGGATTAAATTCTAACTTCTTTGGTTATTACAAATTCCTTGGTAAAAAACAGCTCAAATTCAGACATGTTGCCTCCCCTAATGTTGCTTTTTCTTTTAGACCAGACATTGGTTTACATGAACTCATTCAAACCGATACCTCAGGAACAGAATCCTATTATTCTCCTTTCCAAAACAGTTTGTATAGAGAGCCGGCACAAGGTAATTCGGCTACCATGACATTTGGCCTCAACAATACTCTTGAGATGAAACGTCGTGATTTAAAGGACACCGTAAACGAAACCATGATTGCAAATAAATTGATTGACGCATTTTCAATTAATGGTAGCTACGATTTTTTGAGAGATAGTATGAAGTTGAGTAATCTGGCCCTGGCATTTAGAACTTCTCGTTTTTTGAATATTTTCAGTTTCCAAAGTAGTGCATCTTTGAGCCCTTACAGTTATGATGCTGCTGGAAATGAATATGCAAACTACGCCTGGCAAAATGGTCAGGGAATTGGTCGAATTAAAACTGCAAGAGCAACTGTAAATGCTAACTTTACCAGTCAAAATGGACGTAAAAAACAAAAAGAACTGGATGAAAAAACGCAAGATAATGCCAACTTAAACTCCAATGCAACTAACCCATCCAATCCGTCCTTTGAAATCCCCTGGCAGCTTAACTTGTCTTATAACGTAAACTATAGCCGAAGAACACAAACGGTATCAGATGTTCAGGTTGACACCTTTGATTTGGTTCAAACTATCAGAATGGATGGAGACTTTAGCATTAATAAAAAATGGAAGTTCAGTTATTTGGCCAATTACGATTTGCAAGCCGGAGCGGTAACAAACTATTCATTTAATATATGGCGAGACTTACACTGTTGGGAAGCCGCTTTACAATGGGGACAATACGGAAAGTGGTCTGATAAGAACTTTACCTTCCTTTTTAGAGTAAACATCAAAGCCTCTATGTTCCAGGATATCAAACTGGAATACACCCAACCACCATTCTTCTTCTAGCTTTGCTCTTCGTAGTTTTTTTGAATGAATCGCTTAATAAAAGCCCCCGAAAAGATAGACAACACCACAAAGGCTAAAAAGAAATAAAGCCCTATTAAGGTTGAAGATCCGGTATCCACTCCCACATTCATGTTAGAAAAAGAGAAGTAAGCCAAAAAGATAGAGGCTACCATCACATCCGCCATACTCCATTTCCCTATTTTGTTAATAAGGTTTACAATGGACTTTGCTTTTTTACCTTTAGGATAGGTTAAAAGAAAAATAGAGGTAATCAGCTTAATGGCTGGGAATAAAATTGAGAAAATCAAAATAATGATGGCCACTGGAATGTTTCCCCCAGTATAAAGCAATTTAATTAACTGTAAAACCGATTTGTTTTGATAGAGAAAATACACCCGACCTTCTACTGCCGTACTAATCTCCTCATCAATCTCTATTCCTAAAAAGTCGGCTTTAATTGGAATTCTGGCCGAAATATCGTCTTTAAAAGCCTCTATCTCCAGAAAAGGGGTATTGAGTCCTAAATACAAGAAAGATAAGGCTGAGAATAACATAACAAAGCCATAAACCCTCAATCTTTCTTCACTACTTTTATAAACCAATAAGTTAATGAGTACGTAAACTCCAACTACTACCAGGAGGTAATAACTAAAGGTAATGGCTGAATCATAAAAGCCATCCGCCTGTCTCTCTAATTCATGCCATTCTTCTACCTTCTCCTCTCCGACTCCTGAAAGCGGAATCCATTCCCATAAATTCCCTAAGCGATCTTCGGCATTGAGAACATCTACAATCTCATCTCGCTTGTCTGCGTAATCATTTAACTCGGTCTGAATCAAAAAAGTTAAAAGCACAGTTCCAACCAGTAAAGAAGCAGTAGAAAGGATCAATATGCCAAATCGCTTCATCATGAACTTAGACGGATATTATTTTCTTTTGCAAAAATTTCCTGCTCATCCACCACTTTTTGGAAAAATTCCAATTCTCTGGCTGTAAAATCCTCATCATATTCTTCCAATCGATTCTGATCAGCTTCCGAAGGAACATCCTGCAACAAAATATCTTTAATTTCATCCGTGAAAATTCCTTCTAACTCTTGCTTATAGAATTCCAGCAACTCAATCATCGCTATCCTAAATCCTTCTTCCTCTCCAAAACTTGCCATTCCCTGCACTGTTGAAAGGTTTAGGTTGATTTCAAAAATGGCATTGTCTAAGTTCAGGGCTACATTAGATGAATCAGAAAAGAAAAGCTCATCAATACTGTTAAGTGTTCCATCGAGAATAGAACTCAACTCATTGTTATACCCAACGGCATCCAAACGATCTTCATTTAGTTCATGTTCAATAATGGATGTTTCAGACGAACCACCATTTTCAACGGAATCTGAATCACTAGAAGAATCACCTCCTCCGCATGACACCAGCAAAACCGTGAAGAAAAAATAAAGCAATGATTTAGGCATTGACATAATAAATCGGGAGGATTTTTTTGGTTTCCTTTTGTGTTTCCTTTTTAGCTTCTTCTTTTTCAGTCTCACTATTCTGACTACAGGAGGCTATAATTAACATGGCAGCTAAAAGGAATAGAATTACTCTCATTGTTTGATTTGTTTTTGGGTTTTGATCAATTGTCCGTTGGTATTGTAAAGTCGAATTAAATAAATTCCTGCATCAAATGTACTAAAGTCAAAAGAAGATTCAACCGTCTGACGGATAAGTAGTTTTCCACTAACATCTGTTATTTCCATAATTCCGGTTGATATGCCCTGAATAATCAGTTCATTTGAAACGGGATTTGGTGTAATGGTTACTTCTGCTTCCTCCTCATTATTTAAAGCCGAAAGAGATAATTCGGAAACATAAAAATGATCAAAAGCGCCCTCTACCAAATGTGGACTACCAGCATCTCGTACAACTACAGTTAATTGCATATTATCGGTAGGCATCATAAAATCAGAAACTTTGATACCACTGCTGTTCCAATTTCCATCCAAGGTGCTTAGAACATCACGGCTGTAGACTAATTCATTAACTGAGCCATTTGACAAATAGATAGTCAAAGAATCATTGGGAAGACCTGAACCATACAAATTTGAAAAATAGGTTGAGAAGTTAATTCCAGGATTGTAATAGTCGGTCAAATCAAAAACAGGAGAAGTAAGATAAACCGCTCCTCCATCAACTTCATCTTCCTCAGAGACAATTGATCCATTTCCAGTAATATAGGCCATATCAGCACAATCTGTATCAACGTCAACCGAGGGGTTCTCATTAAAACCACCTGAACTAACTCCAACCGGAACTTCTCTCTCCCAATCACCATTGGTAGCATCACCACTTATCGTCCAACCTAAATCAAAAGTAAAATCGTCGTAGATTCCCTTATCCATTAAAACTTCAACAGTTCCGGTAGTTCCATCAAGGTAATAATCACTCAAACAAGCTGTTTGATATCCCCAAATACCGGCATAAATCTGATAGTTATCTTCATAAACCAACTCGATTAAAGTATTTCCATCAGCATCTGTCAATCCGCTTTCAGATTCTAAGGTATGCTGAATTCTGACCTGTGCATTTTCAATAGGCTCTAAGGTTTCTGCGTCTTTAACATTTACTGTCACAGAAAACTGTGGAATTTTATCCATTTCAATGTCTTGAGTAGTCACCAGTCCGTTTTCGATCTCTACAACCGCAGTTTCAGGATAATAGCCTGTACGTGTATAGTTAACAGTAAAAGTTCCTTCAGCAAAAGTTCCGGTTGAATACTCCCCAAGAACATTTGTAGCATCAAGGGCGTCAGCTCCAACAATTTCGATATCCACCCCATTTATGGGCAAATCAGTATCTATATCCGTCACAACACCTTCTAAATAACCAGCCAAGAGAAAGTCAGTCTGTAAAACGTACAAACCTTCTTCGGTATCAGATGCAATGATCATCTCTGATTCAAAATAAGGGTAAACACCCCAGCAACCGTTAAAGGTTCCCCCTGAATACATTGGAGAGGTATCGAAACTAGCTACTTCGGCCATACTAGCAGGATTGTTAATATCATGTACAACAACGCCATCGGTATAATAAGAAGTGATTAGGTAATTCCCTAAAACATGTGCATTATGTGGGATAATGTTTGAACCCGGTGAGGATTGAACCTGATCCAAAAGTGTAATACTCAATGGGTCAGAAACATCATAAGAAGCTATATAACCATCTGCTGTTTCATCAGTTGTAAAAATATAATCACCGTCAATAGATGCCCAGGCATTGTGTGTTACCCCATCTATAGTTCCGAATGAATTAATAAAAACGGGAGCTGTTCGATCAGTGACATCCACAATAGAGAAAAAACCATCTGAAACATGTGAAAAGTAGGCTGTATCATCCTTAACATAAGCATCATGAGCATACCAATCATCAAAAACGCCAACTTCAATTGGGTTCATTGGATCTGTAAAACAATCCAAAATGATGATACCTCCATTATCTCTATTTGCTCCAGCAATGTAAACGTAACCACTATCGTCCGCAAAGAGATTATGTGCCGATAACCAGGGGTCATCATCCGGTCCTGTATAAATATTAGTTGGTAAAACATCACTTTCAGGCAGTGGTGATAAATCGATACACAAAAGTCCTTCTGTGGCTTCGGTTGTGACATAAGCATAATCACCCACGGTTTTAATGTCTCTCCAAATTGAATTCATTCCTGGAATCCATAAAATCTCTACAGGAGTTGTAGGATCAGAAATATCAACAATTGAGGTTCCATCAAAACAACCTACGATGGCATATTCATTCCCTTCTTCGTCTGTATACCCCCAAATATCATTGAGTTCAGTGCCATGCAGGGCTGGAATGTCTAAAAAACCAATTTGTGTCATGTTTACCTGAGCGTAATTGGAATATGTGATCAGGCATAGAATGGCCAGAAGCCACGTGTGCATTTTCATAGAAGTAGTTTTCTATAAATGTAGCAATAAAGGGTAAAAACACCCAAGATTTAACAAATTGATATTGACAGAAGTAGAAAGTGATTTGAAAGAGCTACTCCTTCAACAACTTTTGAGAAAAATAAGGAAGTTCCTCTTCGTCTTTCAGAACAATGATATACAAACCTTTTTCAAGATGATCAATTGAAACGGACTGTGCTACTTCCGTTTTAAACACCTTTTTACCAGTTAAATCATACAATTCTAAAGTTCCCTTCTCTGCTCCATTCAACATTAAAACATCTTTAAATGGATTTGGGTAGATTGTAATTGATTCCGGACTTTTTTCTTCTGTTAAATCAACCAAAGAAAAATCGGTGATAGAAAAGTGATCGATTCCACCTTCAGTAACATTGACACTGGTTTCATAATCACTCAAGGTTACAATTAACTGCATGGTTTCAGTTAATGCTAATGAAGACGGAACCGGAACAGAAACCGGATTCCACTTACTTAATTCAGTTTCCCCTGCATAAAATTGAGTCAATAAAGCATTCTCAGTTCCATTACTCACATATACTTTCATTGTATCATCTGGCGGAGAGCCATGTTTGTTATAGAACCAAGCAAAAAAGTTAATGTGAGGCTCTAAAAATGGTGTTAAATCAAACTCAGGAGAAATTAAAACCACCTCCCCTTTTTCAACTTCTTCATCGTTAGAAGCGCTGCTTCCATTCCCAGTTAAAAAGGCATATCCTCCACAATCCCATGGAGCATCTTTGTCTGGGTTCTGTAAATCGCCATCTCCTCCGCTGGCGCCAACTGGAATTTCACGTTCCCAATGTCCTTTTTCAGCACTTCCTGCAGTTGTCCAACCAAAATCAAGATTGAAATCATCGTAATATCCTTTTTGAATAGGAACGATGATAGTTCCGGTAGCATCTGTAATTAAAGTATCTACAAAACAGCCACTTTGATAGCCCCATTTCCCTGCAAATAACTGGTAATTATCCTCATAATACATCTCAAGATCTGCTTCTCCCAAAGCATCCGTAACTCCTGTGCTATTGATGTAAGTATGTTCTAACAACACCTGAGCTCCTTCAATGGGATTAAAGGTTTCAGCATCAACGACTCTCACTGTAACTGAATATTGCGGAATTTTCTCCAAAACCACATCTTCCGTTACAATCTCTCCATTTACAAAATCAACCGTAATGGTTTTTGGAAAATATAGCACCTTAAAGAAGTTGACATCAAAACTACCCTCTTCCTCTATTCCAATAGCGTAATCTCCCAATACATCAGAAACATCCTCAACAGTGGTTCCGTCAATTGTAATTTCAACATTATTTACGGCAAAGCCAGTTCCCTCTTCAGTGACATTTCCTTCCAAATAACTTCCCTGATGCAAATCGGCTGACAAAACAAACAATCCTTCTTCACGATCGGATGCAATCATATTGCCAGAAGGAAAATAAGGATAAACACCCCAGCAACCATCTGTCGACGTAGTTGCCAATGGAGAAGTATCAAAATGAGCTACTTCCACCATATTGTGTGGTTGAGAAATATCATGAATGACAACACCATCTGTATAATAAGAAGTTACCAAATAATCTCCCCAAACATGGGCATTATGAGGTACTACTCCCTCTCCGGGTGAAGATTGAATTTTATCAATCTGGACAGGTGACGTGGGATCTGAGATATCAAACGCTCCTAAGTATCCGCCAGAAACTTCGTCTGTAGTAAAAGCATAATCACTATCATCTGAAATCCAAATGTTGTGTGTGAAATACGTTGGTGATTCCAGCGTACTGATTAAAACCGGAGCGCTTTTGTCGGTCAAATCAACAATTGAGAAAAATCCTTCGTAAATATGTCCGAAATAACCTACGTTATCTCTAACATAACCATCATGAACATACCAATTATCAAAAACTCCTACTTCAATTGGATTCATGGGGTCAGTTGTTACATCTAGAATGATGGTTCCTCCATTATCTCTTCCCGCCCCAAAAATGTAAACAAACCCATCATCAGCATAAAGGTTATGAGCTGTATACCATTCATTCCCCTCTGGTCCTGAATAAGTTGAAATAGGTAAATCAGTACTTTCAGGTAAAGGCGATAAATCAATAATCCAAAGTCCAGCCTCCGCCTCAGTTGTAACATAGGCGTAATCTCCCACCGTTTTAATATCTCTCCAAATGGATTCAGATCCCCAGAACCAATTTATTTCTGTTGGATTTGTAGGATCAGTTACATCAACAATTGACAAACCATTTTGCGCTCCAACCAATGCATATTCATTTCCTTCTTCATCAACATATCCCCAAATATCATTGAGCTTTAAACCGTGCATATCCGGAATATCCAAATAGCCTAATTCGGTCATATTTAACTGAGAATAAGAGGAAAGGTTGAGGAGAGCAAAGAGTGGTATAAATAGTAGAATCCTTAACATAGTAGTCTTTCAAAGTTAATTTAATTTGCTGCTACTGCAAATAAAAGTACGCTTTGTTTATTGTAGAGACGTTGTTAAGGATTCAATGGTTAAAAATAATTTAACTCAGTTCTATTTTCACGGATGAAATTCGATCATTCCAATAGTCATTCCAGCTAGTTACACTCCAATTTCCCTCAATTGTTTTGCATGAACCTGAGAAGTTAGAATTAGCATAAATGGTCACCTTAATTCCGTATGGAATAGCAATGGATGAGATTTTATCATTCCAATTGGAAGGTAAAACTCCATAATTTCCAATCGGATATGAAAAGTAATTTCCCGAATGATTTGAATGTTCAAAAAAGGTAACCGTTTTATTGCTATTTCCTGAGCAGCAAGGATGGTGACAGTTGGAATTAGAAGGAGTTGTTCCCCATGAATTTCCTCCATTATAACTTGGCTGATCCAGATTTAAATACTGATCTAAATTAATCTGGCCAATTAAAATGACACTGTTAATGTCATAATACACCACATTTTTAGCTTGTTCATTGTAGTAACCTATCTTGGCTTTCCAATCATACGATTTGTTCTTTATCCCTTCAAGACGTTCATCCCAATCATAACGGAAGTCATAAATCGTATTGTAACTGCCATCTTTGATTCGATCTATATCATCATCAAAATTATATGAAAAACGAGCAAAGTATTTATAATTCCCCTTATCTATTCCTGTTAAACGACCATCAAAATCATATTTTAATGAAAACTGGGAGGTATAATTTCCATCCTTGACATTCGTTAATCTTCCGTCAAAATCGTAACGAAAACGAGCAATAGTTTCATAACCGCTCTTCAAACGGTCAATCTTTCCGTCAGAATCATATTCAATCTCAAAAGGCCCGTAGATATTACCTTTCAACTCTCCAAACTCGTCCATCCAAATGTCTTTTCCAGAAATTTGTAAGTGAATGTATTTAACCTTTCCTTTTCCTGTCATATACAAACCGCTAAGTGGTTTTAGTTCAGCTTGATTGGTTAAATCATAATACATCCAGGATATCTTACCAGAAGTGCTAACATTTACTGTTGTAGGTTCTGCCGCCAGTAAAGAATAGATTGGCAAAAGAAAAAAGAAATAAAAAAGTAGATGTTTTGTTTTCATAGCCGTCGATTTTAGTTCAACGACTAACATTCAAAAAGAATGCCAAACACCCTCCTTAATCTTTTAAATAAAGAGTTTAATAAAAATTTAACAAATTTGGTAAAGCTTATTTTTCTTTGGTCTGATAATTATTTTAGATTAAATCTTCTTTATTTGATTCAAAACTATCCAGAATGTATTTATCTCTATACACCTTTGATTCTTTCATCAATTTTTTTGCTTCATTTAAATGCTTTTGCATGCTAGGTTGTTCTTCATTTATCCAAAAGAGTTTAGCATACATAAGATTATAAAGAATCATAC
>JAKSBJ010000308.1 GCA_022361195.1 Flavobacteriales bacterium | reverse complement strand
CCGGTCTAATCTAGGACGCCCACAATTTCGTTTGCATGGAGAACTCTACGATCACAGTCCCTTGCAATCACCAAACCCTTTTCAGACCAAGCTTGCATCAAAATCTGCCGTTATCCTTCATGCTACACCGCCTACCACGCTACCTTTTTGCCCTTCAGCGCCTTGCCGGACAGCAATGGCGCCGCTTCCAGTTAAACGCACATTACCGATCAGCCCAGATATCTCGGCATATCTCAATTGCCCCCGGGGTCAGGTTCTCCGTTACGGATGGTGCCACCCTAACCCTTCAGGATCGCATTGCTATCGACCGAAACGCGACCTTGATCGTCAAATATGGGCACCTTCATGTGGGTGCACGGACATACATCGGTATCGGTTCGGTTATTGGGGCGCAGGAATCAGTAACAATCGGAGATGACGGGCTAATCGCGGAATATGTGACAATCCGGGATCAGGATCACTCATATGGCGGCCCGAATGTAACCGCCCGAAACGGTTTCATCACATCCCCTGTCATTATCGGGGACAATGTATGGATAGGTGCCAAGGCGACCATCACCAAAGGTGTGACCATCGGCGACAATTCCGTAATAGGTGCCAATTCCGTTGTCACTAGGGATGTACCGCCAAATAGTATTTACGCAGGGGCCCCGGCCCGCCTGATTGGATACACGGAATCCTAGTCCATGAAAATCCTGCACGTCATAGACACACTTGGCATTGGCGGCGCGGAACAGGCACTCGTCAATTTGCTGCCGGAGCTGGTTTCAGCAGGTGATCAGGCTCATGTTGCAGTATTGCGTGCGCCCCATGATCTGGAAAATTCACTGCAGGATGCCGGGATAGTCGTACACCGACTACCCTCTTTCGGAAAATGGCGACTGCTCACCGGGGCCCAGGCGATCGGCGGGCTGGCCCAAACTCTTTCCGTCGATATCATCCATGCCCATCTGCTATTTCCCGGCGTCTATACCGGACTGGCACGCATGCTCAGCCTGACACGGGCGCGCACCTGTATCACCTATCACAACATGGCCTATGCGCCGGGTTGCAACCGCCCGGGACCGGGCCTTGCATTGCGGAAAGCCCTGAACAGGCTAACCAGTCGATTTGGTATCGACACGCGCTTTGCCGTCAGTGATGCCGTCGCCCGGCACTATGACAGCCACCTGCACCCAGGGCCAATCCACACCCTGCACAATCCGCTTCCCGTCGCCGGGCTGGATGCCCTAGCGTCTTCCTGCTTGCCCTCAGCCACTGTCGAAAATCAACTACTGAAACTGGTTCTGCCAGGGAGACTGGTGCATGAAAAAGGGCACAGCGTGCTG